>DATAPT010000489.1:0-2375 GCA_036265065.1 Candidatus Acidiferrales bacterium
ATAGCCGATCGCTCCGGCGACGAGCGGGGGCAATCCCGGCACTCGCACGGGACGATAGCGTTCCACGCGGTTGCGCAAATAATCCAGCGGATTTTCCTGCACCCACGATGTGCGGCTATCGCTTTCGAGCACGCACGCGCCATTCACGTACCGAAACACTTCGCTCGGGTTCGCGCCAACAAATGTGTATCGCGCGATTTTTTCTCCGCCTTCGACGCTTTCGAGCAGGCAGGCGTAGCGCGAGTTTTGAGCAAGCCGCAGGTACGCGGACACCGGCGTAAGGGTATCGGCCGTAAACGTGTCATATACCGGGACGAGATTCCCCTGCTTGGCAAGCTTGCAGAACGATTTGAAGTCAGGCTGGATCATAAACTCCTAGGCAATTCCCCGGCTTTCCCCGGCTCTCAATGCTGCAAAAAATAGTTTATTCTGTCACTCCGAGCGAAGCGAGGAATCTCTCATCGATTCAAGCATAAGAAAATCAAAGAAAGAGAGATTCCTCGCTTCGCTCGGAATGACAGAATGTTGAGTTTTTCCGCAGCCTGTCTCTCCGTCAAGACGGACGCCCCTTGGATTTTTCTTCCCGATCAAGCGTGGCTTCCACCACGCGACGCATAGCGCTCTCCGGTGCGCGCTCGCCTGTCCAGATTTTGTATTGCGCAAAACCCTGTGCGAGAAACATTTCCAGGCCGGAAATCACTTCAATCTTTTTACGCCGCGCGAGCTGCAACAACTGCGTTTCGCGCGGACGGTAGACCATGTCCATGACAATTTGGCAATTCAATTCCGCAGCGCTGAGCGGCGAACCGCCATTCGGATGCATTCCGATGGGCGTGCAATTGACAATCACATCGAAAAATTCACGTTTGAGGTCTTCCTGCGCCACGGCCTGCCCGCCCACAGCTTTGGCCAGCGCACGCGCGCGCTCCGGGCGCCGCGCGCAAACGCATACGATCGACCCAGCCTGCGCCAGCGCGAAAGCGGCAGCCCTCGCCGCGCCGCCTGCGCCAAACAGCAGTACGCGGCCCCCTGTCAGGGTCATCCGCTGTTCCAGGCTGCGCAGCACTCCAACGTAATCTGTATTGTACCCGTACAATCGTCCGCCGCCACGCACAACCACCGTATTAACCGCGCCAATGCGCGCCGCCAGCGGATCGCAGCCATCCAGAAACTGAATTATTTTTTCCTTATGCGGAATCGTGACGGCAAGACCCGCAACTCCCAGCGGCTTGAGCGATCCCAGAAATTCCCGCAGATTTCGCACTAGAAATGGAACAAATACCGCGTCAAATTTTCGAGCGCGAAACGCCGTGTTGTGCAACAGAGGCGAGAGCGAGTGCCCAATCGGATTGCCGATCACGCCATACACGCGCGTGCGTGGTGAAATACACCCGGCGCGGTAAAGCTCCATCATCGTGCTCAAAGAGAGCTGGCCAGGCGCGGTAGCCTGCTCCACCGCAGCGTAAGTCAGGGCGCTGCCCATGCGCAGGGACAACACGCGTCCGGCCAGGCCCATCTCTCCCATCGGCACAGTGACCATGTTGCGACGTCCCCGAGCCAATTCGCACACTCGCACACTGTCTGAAACGGAGCGGCAGTGCGCTGCGATTTTAATCGCCTGGCCTCCTGCGACATGAAGTCGCCGAGCGATTTCCGCAAGACTTTTCGGCGTTTTGCGGAAATCATGATGCGAGACCATCACTTGTGCGGGAGAAAGCCTGCACTTGAGCTCTCCTCGCGCCAGATGCTTCGCCGTCTCAATTTCCACGTCGCACCAATCGACGCCCGAATGCATGGCCCGGCTCAGGATCTCGATTTGCTCTTCTCTCGTTCCTTGAAATAACCCGCCGCCCTCTTCTCTCCGGCAAGTGGCGATGAGAACAGCCCGAGGACGTTTATCCTTCAACCAGGATAAAAACGCCTGCTGTTCTTCCGCGGAACGAAGATAATCCAGCCGCAGTTCCAAAGTCCGTGTAACGCGCAATCCCGCGCGAACCTCTGCGATCATCTCGCGCGAAGTTGCTGCAGCGATGACACCGCACACCCGATCCCTGCCAAAAAGATGCTTCAATTCCCCTCCACCACCTGTAGCTGAGCTTTAGGCTTCTATCACGTGGGTGACAAATGTGTAAAGCGTCCCTCCACGTTTTCTTGACCCCTCAGGGACCCAATGCTAGCTTGGATGAGCAGGATCAACCGGGTGCGGGGATATCTTAAGGCGCGAAAGTAAGGAGCAGTCTCCATGCACAAAAAAACCAGCTATCACATTCTAAATATAGGGCTTAGCATTGGTCTTACTCTTTCATCCGCAGGCTTTGCCAAGGCCCAGCAAGCCAACACGAATACCCCTACTCAAAAGAATTTGTACTGCTCCG
>DATAPT010000490.1:0-3568 GCA_036265065.1 Candidatus Acidiferrales bacterium
TGAAAAATTGGCAGCGCAAAATGTGGTTTCGCGATACGGGGTTGCGCTGGATCAACCCTTCTCCCAATTTGCGCTCCGAAGAGGCCGGCATTTTGTATCCGGGCTTGGAAATCCTGCAGGCGGGCGGCGTGTCCGTGGGACGCGGGACGGGAACGCCATTTGAAATTGTCGGCGCGCCGTGGATTCGCGCGGAAGATTTCGCGGCTTATCTAAACCGCCGTGCGATTCCCGGAGTGCGATTCGAGGCGCGAAGATTTACGCCAGATGCTGGCTTGTTTAAGGGCGAACTGTGCGAGGGCATCCATGTTGTGCTCGGCGATCGCAATGTATTGCAATCGATGCGCATGGGGATTGAAATTGCGGCGGCGCTGTCGAAACTTTATCCAGGCAAATTTGAATCAATGAAAATGATTGTGCTGGTGGGAAACAGTAAAACGATTAAGCAGATTCAGGATGGCCGCGATCCAGTTGGGATTGTCGCTAGCTGGGATGCAAGTCTCGAATTATTTCGTAAGATGCACGCGAAATATTTACTGTATCCATGATTCCTTCAAATGGGTAAGAGTCGTAGCGTCCGAAGAAATTGCATCGATATTTCTCCGCAGAGAATCTAAGAAACAATTTCCGTTCCGTGTTAAATTGCGAGGGATGAAGATTTGCTCATTGCTGCCTTCGGCCACGGAAATTTTGTTTGCGCTGGGCCTTGGCGATCAAGTCGCCGGCGTGAGCCATGAATGCGATTTTCCCGCCGAAGCTAAATCCAGGCCCGTCTTGATCAGGTCGCGCATTTCACACACGGAAAGCGCATCATCGATCGACCGGCAAGTTCGAGAGTTTCTCGAGCGGGGCGAGAGCCTTTACAGTGTTGACCTAGAAATATTGCGCGAAATCGAGCCCGACATCATTGTCACGCAGGATCTTTGCCACGTGTGCGCTGCGACGCCGGACGATTTGGCCGCTGCGCTCAGTTATCTACGAAACAAGCCACAAATTGTGACCCTGAATCCACATTCGCTGGCGGATGTTTGCACGGATATTCGGACGGTCGGCGAAGCAACCTCGAGCAACGCGCAAGCGAACACGCTTATCGCTGATTTTCAGGGAGAAATAACAAGAGTGGAACGATCCGTCGCCGGTCTTGTTCGCCCACGCGTTCTCTGCCTCGAATGGCTTGACCCGCCATATGTGGCGGGGCATTGGGTCCCCGAGATGGTCGAGCGCGCTGGAGGCATTGACGTTTTGGGGCAGAGCGGCAAACCGTCTTTTCGTGTGGAATGGGAAAAGATAATTGAATCGCGGCCTGATGTGATCGTCATCATGCCGTGTGGGTATAACCTTGCGGCAGCCGAAGCGGAGTTTCTCAGTTTGCCATTGCCGAGTGGCTGGGGAGATTTGCCCGCGGTGAAAGAGCGCCGTGTTTTTGCGGTGGACGCTTCCGGTTATTTTTCGCGGCCGGGGCCGCGGCTGGCTAGCGGATTGAGTGCGCTTGCCTCTGCGATTCATCCAGAAAAACGGGATGGAGTTTCGGAATCTTCGTTCGAAAGAAAGCTTGTTCGCGTTGCTTCGGTGGGATGAGTTTGTTTGAATTTGAACTTTCGTTCCTTAGGGTTAAACATGCCGTTTTCCCGCTCCATAATCTCATTTGCGCAGAAAAGTCCCGCCTCTGACCCTTCGCGTTCGCTCAGGGCAAGAAAAGGCGGGCTGCAGCAGCTACTGTAGCCCGGGCGTTCAGGCTCGGGAATTTTCGTCGAGGCCAGCTATACTCGCTGTGCTTCGGTTTTTTTTGGTTAAGCTGACAAGCGCGCCAGCGCAGAAGGTGATCGCGGCACAGAATGGGACGTACCATGTCCACAGCAACGGAGTGCGAAAGTGGATGTAAAGGATTGCGACGAATCCCACAAACATTCCGCTTAGGACGCCGGTGGCGGTTGCCCTCGGAAACAGGAATGCCAGTAGAAATAGACCCAGCAAGATTCCCAAAGTGATGGCAGCGATGGTTAATCCCGCTTCCAGCAATGGCCCCCACCGGAGTGTGCCGAGCGCGGCAAGCGCAATTCCCCACACGAGCGTCATCCAACGAGAGCGCCGCAGCAATCGCGCGGGATCTTCTTCTAATTTTTTCAGTCCTCGCAAATGCTGGAAATCGACGATGCTGGAAGCGGCAAGAGAATTCAGAGAGCCGCTGGCATTGGACATGGCGACGGCGAGAATTGCGGCGAGAATTACGCCGCGCGCTCCGGGTGGCATCGCAGTGACAATAAAGTCAGGAAAAACTGAATCGTAACTTCGTCCCGCAATAATGGCGGGCGCGCCGTGCCACGCGTAGAGCATGACTCCCAGCACCAGAAACAGCGCAAATTGCACAAACACAATGACGCCGCTGGCGAGCAGCGCCAATTTCCCTTCGCGCTCCGATTTAGCTGCGAGCAGGCGTTGCACGATCGTTTGATCCGTGCCATGGCTGGCCATGGTAAAAAATGTCCCGCCAATCATGCCGGACCAGAATGTGTACAGTCTGGCGGGATTCGTGAAACTGAAAGAAAAATCGAAAATGCGAAATTTTGTGGCAGGTTCGGCGGCTTGCACAATCGTTTGCCAGCCTCCAGGCATTTTGTGCCACAGCAGAAAAAAAGCGGCGAGGGAACCGCAGAAATAAAGAATGAATTGCACGACGTCCGTCCAGATCACGGCTTTCATTCCGCCCTCAAACGTATAGATCAAGACGAGAGACATGATCAGCAAGATCGAGGTACGCTGCCCGGTCCCCAATGCGGCAGTGACCACGAGAGCGATGGCGGCAACGCGGACACCCTCAGCGAGAACGCGTGTAACGAGAAATGTGGAAGCAGCAGCCGCCTTTACTTTTGCGCCAAACTTGCTTTCCATCAGCTGGTAGGCCGTATAAAATTCTCCGCGGAAGTAGTGCGGAAGAAATAGCAAAATAATCACAACACGGCCAACGAGGTACCCGAAGACGAATTGCAGGAACGTGAAATTCCCGGCAAAAGCCAGGGCGGGTGTGCCGATGATGGTGAGCGTGGAAGTTTCCGTCGCGACAATCGAAATCGCCAATGCCCACCATGGCGCCGTTCGTCCGCCCAGAAAATAATCGCGCACCGTATTTTGTCCGCGGCGAAAGGCGATGCCGAAAACGGTGATTCCGGCGAGGTAAAGAATAATGATTGCGGAGTCCAGAGAGGTCAGGCGCATGGTGAGGGCGAGGCGATGATAGGTGGGCATGCGCAAGGCGTCAAGCGCGCATCCTATTGTTTGTAATTGATTGAACCCGTTCAGCAGCGAGGTTGCATGAGCTACTACTTGGGATTCGATGGTGGCGGAACGAAAACGCATTGCGTTTTGATCGATGAGAGCGGAAAAGTGATTGGCGAAGGCCGGGCCGGGCCCGCGAATCCATTGCGATGCGGATATGATGTCGCGTTCGCATCCTTGCGGGATGCCGCCGCTGCGGCGCTTGCTTCCCTCAGTCTTCAACCAGCTAATATTTCCGCTGTTCATGCGGGGCTGGCGGGGGCGGGGCGTCGCAGTGTGGTTCGCCGAATTATGGTTT
>DATAPT010000491.1:0-2967 GCA_036265065.1 Candidatus Acidiferrales bacterium
CTCCTCGTTACGATTTCCACAGGGGCCGCGCACGATTTGACAACTCGGCCCGTTCATACGCAATGGAGGATCGCGTCAGATTTGCGAGACGCTGGTGTTCAGTCCGGCGAGAGTGCAGCGGTACTGGGCCATTCGACTGCCGGGGATTATTGGGCACACTTAGCCCAAATCAGAATTGTCGCCGACATGCCATTGCAGGATCTGGACATGTTTTGGCAAGCTAATCAGCAAACACAGAAACAGGTGATTGACGCGTTCGCGGGCACGGGGGCGCGCTTCATAATTACACCGAAACGTCCGATGATGGCAGGTTGGATTCCGGTAGGCGACTACTACGCACTCGACTTAAGAGACCGTCCATAAAATCGGTATTGGCGAGATCTTGTGGCTGCAACTCTCAGGAATCGCGGCGTTCGCGTTCGTAATCGCCAATGTAAGTATCGCGACTGATGCCAAGCATACTGAGGAAAAACGACGAGAAGAAGATTTGCACGCCAAGGAACAGCCACATAGCCCAGAAAAGACTCTGACGTTCTGCGTGCATGGAACCAAACCCCCCGGATGCCCATTGCCACGTGAGGCGCGCGCTACCCACAAAGCCGGCCAAAAACAAAAACGCTCCGAGAATCAGCCCATGTTCCAACTGCACGTGTCGCAATAGTCGCTTCAGCGAGACGGGATTGCGGTCAAAGCGCGCCGCATAGCTGAACACCTTGGCGAAAAAACCAATCGCCGTAATCTGCGCGCCGATTAGCGTAAACATCACACCAAAGATCAGCGTATGAATATCCATCACAATATTCGCTGTGAGATGGCGCGGCCCGGGCAAAAGCCAAAAGACAATCGCCAGTCCTCCAAAAAACAGAAGGCTCCCAGGAAGAAGAAAGAGCCAGTTAGGCGCATACAGCAAAAAAAATCGCAGCGTGCGCCATCCATCCCGAAAGCTGCGCAGGTGGGGCGGACGCCCGCGCTTATCTGGCCACAGAATAATGGGGATCTCGGTAATGCGTGCGCCGATTTGCGCCGATTTAATGATCAACTCCGGAGCGAATTCCATCCCCGTGCTGCGCACATCCAGCCGGTCGTACAGCGCGCGAGAAAAACCCCTCATGCCGCAGTAGCTATCGCCAATACCGGCGCGGAAAAATAAATTCAACAAAACCGTCAGGCCCGGGTTACCTACGTATTTGTGATGCCAGGGCATTGCGCCTGGGCGAATGCCTCCGCGGAAGCGATTGCCCATCACCAAGTCGTATCCCTCGCGCCATTTTTCCACAAAGCGGGGAACGTCGGTGAAGTCATAGCTATCGTCGGCGTCGCCCATGATCACGAAGCTGCCTCGCGAACCAGCTATACCCGCCTTCAACGCCGCACCATATCCGCGTTCTGGAACCGCAATCACCCGCGCGCCGCATTCCTGCGCAATCTGAACCGAGCCATCGGTTGAACCATTGTCAGCCACGATGACTTCGCCCGAGATCCCCGCCGACGAAAATGCGCTCAAAGCCTTCGCAATACAAATACCCAGGGAGTTGGCTTCATTGAGGCAAGGAATAACGACCGAAACTTCCAGGGTTTCGCTTGTGGGCGCCACACGAGCGTCCGCGCCGGCGCTTACCATCGGGGTCTTCAAGCAGGCCTGCCGGAAAACAGCCACTTTCCCCATTCGAACGACTCATGGGTCGGCACAAAATGCGCGTGCATAATCTTGAGAATCATCTCCGGGTGCGTCAACCATTGTTCGTACGTTACGATTTCGTGTTCGGTCATCACGGCGAGCGCATCCAACTTGTTCGACAAGCGGCGCACCAGCCCGATCTCAGAAACGAAATGCGCAAAGGTGAGAAAAGGCGTTCGCCACGGCTCCACTACCATCACCCTGCCTTCGGGTTTCAGCACGCGTTGCATCTGCGCCACTGTCTGTTCCAGATCGTCCGGCAAGTTCGGAAGGTGGTGCAGCCCGCCTTGTACAATCAAAACGTCTTTGCTGCGATCGGGAAAAGGAAGACTGCGGCAGTCACCTTGCACGCAGCGAGCCGAGCCACGGTATTGCGCTAGCAACCGAGGGGAAAGGTCGATCCCCTCGACGTTAGAAAATCCGAGGCGCTCCAGCGCGTTCAGTCCATTGCCACGCCCGCAAAATAACTCCACAATTTCGGCGTTTTTGGGCCACTGTTCCGCTCCCAGCTTTTTCAAGCGGCCGATAAATTTCTGGATTTCCTGCTCGGGTGTCTCGAATCGCAGATACGCGGCTTCCCACGGATCAACTGCGGTCGCTGCTGATGGGGCACCGGGTGGGGTACTCGTTGAATCAACCGCTGTTTTGCGGAGTTCTTCCTCTGTCATTTGCGGTGGATCACCTAGACCAACAATATAGCAAAACCGCAGCCCCTTACGGAACACGCCTTAAGCCATCGCGGACTACTCGGAAGGCTCGCTGCTGTCCTCTTGGGAATCTCCCTCGGGATTCTCTTCCAGTTCTTCATCCAGAGATTCTAGTGATTGCTGTGCGGCAATGCTTTGGGCCACGCGCTCCCGAATAAAATCAGGCGCCTGCTCCTCGCCAAAAAAGGTCCAGTTCCAGCGAAGGTTTTCGGGGCCGCTGATTCTGACAGCAAATCCGGCATAATCAACTGCCTGATAGACGACTGCTTCCCAATCCCCAGCCTTCTCGCCTATGCCATCGCGGATTGCCTCACTCACGGCCTCGCGCTGGTCCGGCGACTCGATATTGTTCGAAATAATTGTGCAAGCCACCGTGCGGCCCCGCATTACCAAGTTTTAAGCTGTCATCCTGAGCGGAGCGACGGGTGCGGCCTCTACTTGGAGCCCGCGTCAAAAAAGGATCTCTCCGCGTCGGTATCTCCCACTGAGCGGATTCCAAATGAATCCTAGCCGCCGAGGTACGCCATTTCAATTGGGAAATGTCTTGGGTCGTTTCTTACAATGCTTGAGGTCCGCGCCCAG
>DATAPT010000492.1:0-4386 GCA_036265065.1 Candidatus Acidiferrales bacterium
GAAGAGCCTACGCCGCGCGAGTTGATTGCGAGTGTCCTGCCAAGCATTTTGGTTAAGGGAGCGGATTGGGCACCCGAGCAGGTGGCCGGACGAGAAGAAGTGGAAGCTGCCGGCGGCCGGGTCGTTTCAATTCCTCTGGCACAGGGATATTCCACAACAAACCTGGTGCAACGTATTCGCAATCTCTGTGGCGCAGCAGTATCGGTTCCCTCGCAGGATCCCCACATTAAATCATGATTCTGTCATCCGTTTCGGAAACGCTAGTCTCGGTGGGGCATCAGCCTGCTCTGGAGTCGTCCATTTCGGAGTTGCGCCAGGGCACTGCCCGCGAGCGTTTAGCGGGATTGACGCAAACGGGCAAAGCCCTGGTGGCTGCGATCGTTGCCACCGAATTGCGCCGGCCCATGGTGATCCTTGTTGAATCCGGCTCGCGAGCGGAAGAGTTTGCGGCGTCGATGCAATTTTTTTATAAGGCGCTGGCGGGGCAGGAAGCCACGGAAGTGACCGTGTTGCCCGCGCTGGACGTGCTGCCCTGGCAGGAAGCGGCTCCTCACGCAGAAATTCTTGAAACGCGCGCCGTCACTTTATGGCGATTCGCCATAGGAGAAGCACGCGTCGTCGTTGCGCCTATCGCCGCGGCGCGCATGCGCCTGGCCGATGCAGCCTATTATGCGGAGCAGGCGCGGACGTTGGCGCGTGAAGACCCTCTTTCGCTGGACGACCTTGTCGCGCATCTCCGCCGAGTCGGCTATGAATCTCATGACATGGTGGAAATGCCCGGCCAATTTACCGTGCGCGGCGGAATCGTTGACATTTTTCCCGCCGAGGCCGAGCGGCCAGTGCGTCTGGAATTATTCGGCGACACGGTGGAATCCTTGCGTGAGTTCGACCCCAACACGCAACGCTCGGTTCGCCCTATCGATCGTGTCACCCTTCCGCCGCTTGTCGAGCAATCCGGGAACGGTTTCGGCGGAGCGTATGGCGGCGTGGATGGATCGCCAAAAATTTCGCATGGGCATTCACTTCTCAATTTGCATGAAGACACCGTAGTTTTGCTCGATGAACCGGGAGCGATCGCCGAAGCTTCCCGCGCATTTTTGCAGGGCGCGATGGAAGACCTTGAATCGAAAAAAAGCGAATCGCTGGACCTTCTGTCGTCGCATTACTTCACGGATGATTGGGACGCGTTGCTGGCGCGCCACGCGCGTCTGGAACTCGAACAGCTCGCCCTGACGCGCGAAGATTCAGAGGCGCGGGTCATTCAGACGCAGCCAACTTCAAACTTTCATGGCAATGTCCCCGCGTTCATGGAGGAAGCTCGCAAACGCGTGGCGGCAGGCGAGCGCGTGCTATTGGCCGCGGAAAGCCTGGGCGAGCTGGAACGTTATGTGGACCTCTGCCATGAATACGAAGTCCCCTTCCGCCTCGGCGATCTGGAAGAAAATGCAACCAGCGCGCGATTAGCAGAAGATTCTTCGGCCGGAAGCATTCCCGCGGTTGTCCTGTGCCGCGCACCATTTACCGATGGCGTAGTTTTTCTTGACGCGCGAGTCACCATCTTCGGCACGGGCGACGTATTTGAAAGCATGCGCGCGGGAGCCGCCAAGCGCCGTCCCAAGACCGCCAGTTTCTTTAGCGATTTCTCTGAACTCAAGGCGGGCGATTACGTGGTCCACGTGGACCACGGCATCGGCCAATTTGAGGGCCTGCATCAGATTGAAAATGGCGGCGCGCGCGGCGAATTCATGCGGCTGCGGTACGCGGACGACGCGCGCCTGTATGTGCCGCTCGAGCGCCTCGACCTCGTGCAAAGCTATCGCGCTGTTGAGGGCGCCACGCCTGTCCTCGACAAGCTCGGCGGCAGCACGTGGACCGCTCGCAAAGCGCGCGTAAAAAAATCGGTCGAAGACATGGCCGAGAAATTATTGAAAATTTATGCCGGACGAAAAACGGGAGATGGTTTCGCTTTCTCTCCGGACGGCGAGTTTCAACGCGAATTTGAGGATGCCTTCGAGTTTGAGGAAACGCCTGATCAGGCTATCGCCATCGCTGATGTGAAGCGCGATATGGAACGCCAGCAGCCGATGGATCGCCTGCTCTGCGGCGACGTGGGCTACGGCAAAACCGAAGTGGCCATGCGCGCCGCGTTCAAAGCCGCGACGGACTCGAAGCAGGTTGCTGTCCTCGCGCCCACTACGATCCTCGCCTTTCAGCATTACGAAACATTTCGCAAACGGTATGCAGCATTTCCCATAAAAGTGGATTTGCTCAGCCGCTTCCGCACCGCGCGCGAGCAGAAAGAAACACTTTCGCGCGTGGAAACCGGCGAAGTGGACATTGTCATTGGAACGCACCGGTTGCTTTCCAAAGACGTAAAGTTTCACGACCTCGGCTTGCTTGTGGTGGATGAAGAGCAGCGTTTCGGTGTGGCGCATAAAGAACGTCTTAAAGAACTGAAGCTGAACGTCGACGTGCTCACTCTTTCCGCCACGCCAATTCCGCGCACGCTGAACATGTCTCTCGTCGGCCTGCGCGATATGAGCGTGATCGAGACCCCTCCGAAAGATCGCATGGCGATTCAAACGGTGGTTGCTCCGTTTTCCGAATCGCTGATCCGCCGCGCGATTGATGAAGAAATGTTGCGCCACGGCCAGGTTTTTCTGGTGCACAACCGCGTGGAAACTATTTACGCCATCGCTGATCTGGTGAAAAAGCTGGTGCCCAAATCGCGTGTCGTGGTCGGCCACGGGCAGATGAACGAAAAAGAGCTGGAAGCCGTGATGTTCAAATTCGTGCGCGGCGAGGCCGATGTTCTGGTCTCCACCACCATAGTGGAAAATGGCCTGGACATTCCAGCCGCGAATACCATTCTTATCAACCGCGCCGATCACTTCGGCCTTTCAGAGCTTTACCAACTTCGCGGGCGCGTAGGCCGCTCCAATCAGCGCGCGTATGCCTACCTGCTCGTTCCGGAGGATGTGGTCCTGACACAGCTCGCCACCCGCCGGCTCGCAGCGCTCAAAGAATTCAGCGCCCTCGGTGCGGGATTCCGCGTTGCCGCGCTCGACCTGGAACTTCGCGGAGCAGGAAACTTGCTTGGCGGCCAGCAGCACGGGCACATCAACGCCATCGGCTTTGACATGTACGTGCAAATGCTGGAGCGCGCGGTTTCGACCCTAAAGGGTGAAGAAGTAAAGCCCGAAATGCGCGCCACGATCAACCTCGGGCTCGACATCCGCATCCCAGAAGAGTACGTCCCCAACGAAAATCTTCGCTTGCGGACGTATAAGCGCATTGCCGGCATCACCAATGAAAAAGAAAGAGATGAGGTCAACAGCGAGCTGACGGACCGCTTCGGCGCTCCGCCCTCCGCGGTTGGAAATCTCTTGGATTACGCTTTGCTCAAGGGATTGGCTGAGAGTATGTTGATTTCGTCCATCGAAAGGCGCGCCAACGAAGTCGCAATTAAATTTCATCCCGAAACGCCGTTGTCGCCGGAAAACCTGGTGAAATTTATCCGCTCGCAGAAAGAAGGCCTGCGGCTGGACCCCAGTGGCACGCTTTGGATGCGCCTGGACCGCCGGGGACGCGTGGCGGAAAGCGTCAGAAACGTGTTGCTTCCATTGGAATTGAAGCGCTAGACTGGAAAACGAGCAAACCCTATGAATGCAAGCAAATGCCTGATCTTTTCACTAGTTTTTGCGAGCCTCGGTATATCCGCTGCCTCACAGACCAAAAGCACGGTGGTCGAAGAAATAGTCGCCCGTGTGAATAACGAAATCATTACGCGCGAGGACCTGGATCACGCGCATGCTTCGCTGCAAAGTGAGGCGGCGGACGCCTGCCAGAAGTGCTCGCCCGAGCAGCTGAAAGAAATGATCGCGGGCAAGGAAAAAGACCTGCTTCGCGATTTAATCGATCAGTCGCTGCTGACGCAACGCGCGAAAGATCAGGGAATTAACGTCGACACGGAAGTCATCAAGCGCCTCGATGCAATCCGCCAGCAATATAAATTGCCCGACCTGGATGCCCTAGAAAAGGAAGTCACCAAAAGCGGGCAGGACTACGAGGATTTCAAAAGCCAGTTGCGCAACCAGCTTCTGACTCAGGAATTAATGCGCAAGGAAGTCGGCTCAAAAATTATCGTCAGCCATGAAGACATTGTGAAGTATTACAACGACCATAAGGCTGAATTCGTCCGCCCCGAGACCGTTGTGCTTCGCGAAATTTTCGTATCCACCGAAGGCAAGCCCGAAGCGGACCTTCCTGCCTTGAAGAAAAAAGCGGAAGGCTTGCGTGACAGGGTCATGAACAACGGCGACGATTTCGGCGAACTGGCCAAACGCTATTCCGACAGCCCGACCGCGCAGCAGTCCGGAGACCTGG
>DATAPT010000493.1:0-8501 GCA_036265065.1 Candidatus Acidiferrales bacterium
GCCTGCCCATTGGTTCCGCGCTCGAATGGCCTCCCAAAATCGTAGGCAACGGTTTGGCCGAAATGGTAGCCATCTATTAGCGCGGGTCCACTGATGGAAACGGCCCTCGCATAAATGGAATCAATGCTTGCGGTGAGATTGCGGCCACCCCCCAGCAAATTAATTTCGTAGGCGAATTCGTGCTCGAGGCGCGATTGGAGTTGTGTCGCTTCATCGGTCACAATCTCGTTGTCCTGGAGGGATTCCCCGACCTCTTCCGTAAGGCGCGCGCATTCGATGCGCGTCCAAGGCTTCATTCCAAGCAATGCCGTGTGAACGTATCCAAGCGCTGCGAGCCGCTCGATAGCAGGATAGATCCAGTAATCGAGCGGAACGAATGTCGATCCCATATTCTGGCGGGGCCGTCGATTTTCTCCATCTTCGTTTCCCGATAGTGTGTCCCAACCTCCTCCGCCCAGTTCCGGATCGTGATGAGCGCGGTAAACCTGCCTGCCGATCAGCCAACCAATCGCGCCACCGACGAGAACATCAGAAGGGAAATGTTGCTTGCCGGCAACACGGGAGGCGCTTACGAGAGTCGCCAGGCCATAAACACCGATTTGTGTAAGGGTCCCGGGGTATTCATGGGCAACTACACTGGCGATAGACCACGCAACCGCGGAGTGATCGGATGGAAACGATGTTCCGCCTTGGAAAAAATTCCCCAATCCCTGTTCCTGATAGGGTCGCGCTCTTCCAAAAGCATATTTGAAAGCGGAATTCACGGCCAAAGCGTCAATTGCGGCTTCGCCGGCTAAAACTCCCGTTTCTCGCTTATGATCATCGTTTGTAATTTTGCCCAGGATATACAGACCGCCGCCGGCGGCAATCATGGAGTACAAGCCATAGTTGGAAATCGAAACGTAGCGGTTCAGTTTGGTTTGGTTCGTAGTCAGGGCCGGAGGGAGGGCTCGATCCGTAGCGAAGAATCCCCCTGCCGCGGCAGCAAGCGGGAAAAGCCAGCTTGCATCAGCCCATCGAAGGTGCGCGGGACTTGTCCATATCGCCTTCTGATCCGAGATCAGATGTTTAATGAATTCTTTTCCGAGCGTGTTGTCCTGGTAGATTTGGGGATCGGATGAATCTTTCTTTGGAGATTCGTCCGGACCCTGGGGAACGGAATAGGCAGTGGATGTAACAGTGCCATTCGAAGCGGGAGACGTATGCGCATCAGGCGTCTGCGCAAAGGAATAAGCAGCGCATAGAGATTGCATTCCCGCAAATAAGAAACAGTTCAACACAATGTTGGCGCCTCTTGTTTTCATCCTCGGTCCACACTAGTAATGCAATGCGATAAAAATAGTGCTGGCCACGGCACTCGCGACCTGGGCAGCGGCAAAGATGATTTGCCAATCCACAGGACCGCCAACCGGCTTTTCGGGAACTACCACCGTGTCTCCTGGTTCGAGTACGGCGCCCATTGAGCTTCCGCTCCACATACTTTTTCCTGTTGTGATAACGGAACCGTCCGCACGAATTACAAAAACTGCTTTTTTATCGCCTAGAAGCGTGGGGCCTCCCGCCTGACTGAGGTACCACTTCGCGCTTTTGCCCGGGCGGTAGGCAACAGCGGTTGGATTGAAAACTTGTCCCGATACCATGACATAGCTTGGCTTCTTTGGAATTATCAGGGAGTCCCCAGCTCGTACCTCAACGTCCGCCAAGGTATTTTTCCAGCGACTGATGTCGGGGGAAATCCGGATCGAAACGCGTCCCAACGGAGGATTCGCTACAAGTTCCTGCACTGTAGTCTGATATTGCTGCAATGCAGTTTCTTTCGCTTGTTTCTGCCTGGGATCAGTTTCAGGCATCAATTCAATATTGCTTTGCACGCTTTTGGCGCGCACGATCATGTCATTCTGCTGTTTTCGTTGTATCTCGCGTACAGAGCTCCGCTGCAGCACGGCCCCATAGGGGTAACCGTCAGGCAGGAAACCTCCCGCGCGTTCGATAACCGAGCTGAGCCGCTCCCCCGGCCGAATGCCGTAGACGCCCGGATGCCTTACTTCGCCCCGCAAACTAATCGAGGCTCCCAGATCATTCCAACCGGGAAGCTGGCGGATGGTAAGAACGTCGCCGTCGCGAAGAACAACATTTGCGTGCACGTCACCGCTGAGCGCTGAGGCAATAGGAATGCGCTCCTGATGGCCGGAAAGCTTGGATTGATTCAGCCACTCGTATTTCGTCAGGTCAGCCGACTCCGTGTCAGCGCTTCGCGTAAGGCCGCCGCCGATGCGAATTAAGTCTGCAACGCGCATTTCGGAAGTGAGCGGATAACGGCCCGGCTTGCCTACCTCGCCCTGCACATAAACACTGGGCCGTTCAATGGCATTCGGATTCCGGTGAATCAACAGTCGGTCACGCGGTTCGAGGACAATATTTTCAACCGCACTTCCATTGAAGGCTTGTGTGAGATTGACGCTAAAAACTTTCAACATGCCATCCGGCTGATATCGAAATACCTGGGCGTCCGAGGTGTCCGCATCGTTGCTTAATCCGCCGGCCAGGTGAACGGCATCCGACAAATGTATTTCCCCGGCTGTGTAGTACGTGCCCGGCGCCCGGACATCTCCCAAAACCGCAACCGTGGGTTGTGATTCGAAATCAAACCGGCCGAAAATCCGAATCGTATCCATGCGATGCAACACAGGCGATTTGGAAGGGTCTGCCAATGCAGCCGATAGATTGAAACTTTCCACACTCGGGTGGAAATCGGGCGCGTTGAGACGAATGATTTCCGCATACTGGCCCGCTGGCTCCGGCAGCAAATCCTTATATGACGAAATAACGTCGCTGAGCTTCATGGAATCGTGAAACGAATACCGGCCGGGACGGACGACATGTCCCTCCAGGTAAATCGTGTCCTGGTTATAGGGGGCGATCGGATAAATTCGAATCCTGTCGCCGTCCACGATTTCGAACGATTCCAGCCGCTTTGTAATTTCTTTGGGGTCAGAGTTATCCGGAATATCCAGGCTCAACATCGTCTGCTTATCGTGGGCGATCAGGCGTTGCACTTCGATATGGCGTAGCGCTGCGGTGGGAAGCAGGCCTCCGGCAAGCTCAAGTACGGATTCCAGGTTATGCTCATCGAGCAATTCATAGATCGCAGGGCGGCGAACCATTCCTTCGATCGTCACTTGCGGGCCGATGGGCGGAACCTGAACGGTGTCTCCATTATCGAGCCGCTCAATATTTTTCTTAACTCCATGCAATAGCAGATCGTAGACGTCCACGGTCTGAATCAGTTGCGTGCCGCGATAATGTTTCAGGATTCGAAGCGACCCGCGTGGCGAGGGGCCCCCCGCAACAAACAGCGCATTTAACGGCGTTGACAGGGAGCTGATGTCATACGCTCCGGGATTGGTTACATCCCCCACTTCATAGATGCGAATCGTTCGAAGGCGGCCCAAGGAAACTCCCACGGAAACATTTCGATATTGGCTACGCAAAGCCTGCTGCACATCTTCTTGCACTGCCGCTAATGTTTTTCCGTTAACTTCAACGGGTCCAACTTCAGGCAAGCTGATTTGTCCGCCGCGATCCACTGTCCGAGTGAGCCGCATGGAGGCGCTGCCCCATAGATCGACTGTCAATCCGTCTCCCGGACCAACCACGTAATCAGGGCCTGCGGGAATATCCATCGGAATTAATTGAAGGTCATGCGCGCCATTTTCAAAAACCTCCAGACCAAATCGCTTCGGGACGGAAGGGTGCGCTACAGTTTGCATATACATATCTGCAAGCGAGGGAACATCTTCGTAAGGATTGGGCCTGCGAACCATATCCGATTGTTGATTCGGAGTGCCCATGGGTGAACGCCGGTAGGGCTGCATTGGCACAAGGGGAGACGGTCCCGAAGGGGCAGACAAAACGTTTGTCTGACCGCCATTCATCAATGCCTGACTTGCGCTGTCCATTCCCATGCCCATTGCAAATCCTGAGTCGCCTGAGGCTCCCATCCCCGTTCCATACGCCGAGAGTAATCCGTCCGAAGGAGTACTCGTGCTCTGGTTTTGATTATTCAGGATGGCTGCAAGTTGCTTGTTACTCCCAATATCTTCCGAATCAGGTGTGGAAAAGCCGCCCAGACTCCCGGAATTACCTGAGTTACTACTCGTGGAATTGGATAGGGACAATTGTGAAAAGGGGTTGGAATTCGAAGAACTATCTCCCCCCTGCATCAGTTGCGTTCGCTGAAGTTGCGATCCACCAAAATTCGGGCTATTGGGAATGGTTTGATCCCGCGGTGGATTTCCCCAGGGAATTAATTGGTTCTGGGGCGCCTGGTACGGATTTGGCTGCTGCGTTGGAGCTAGACTGGGTTGTGAGGGATTGCAATCAGGAGTTCGCTGGCTCTCGCATGCCGCGGCTTTTTTAAGGTTTTCAGCAGCTTTTTGCCTGGCTTGCGCTCGCTCTTCTTCGTCCTCCTGCGCCATCCATTTGGTTCGCTCAATTCTGAGAAGATCCTGTTCTTTCGCAAGATCGGAATCAGGATTTATTTTCGGAATTAGAAAGCCATAACGCTGTACAAGGACTGTGGCGACGGAACGAAACTCGACGTCATTTTCCAGACGGTCAAAAATTGCATATTCGCCGAGTTCCGTTTCGCCAACAATTTGGCCATGATCCGTTGAGTCTTTGGCGACCCAGCGCTTTAGCTCCACCATGATCCCCGGCTCTTTCAATAATACGGCCTTGATGTCCGACGCGGAGGCCGCGACTTTATTCATATTTTGAGAAGCTAGATCCGAGTTCGAACTTGGAATGCTGTTTATTTGTTGTTGGGGCCCCTGTGCAGAGGAAATTGCAGGGGTAATCAAAACAAAAAGTAATCCAGATAAAAAAGTGTAGAAATGTCCTGATGACGCGCGCCGGCCGAGGAAAGTTCCGGTTTTGGTCTGGCTCATCCTTAGACCTCGTCTAAGAAAATCACACGGTGCCATTTTCTAGACAATGGATGAAAAGATGTATTCCCTTAGGGGAATCACTGTAAGTAAAAACCTATACTTTAGAATTAGAAAATTTTATAAGTTAAAGAAACTGCTCGACTAAAACGGGAAGGGAATTATTGAATATAGTAAAAGCCTGACTTCCTGAGTCCATCCGACAATTACCGAACAGAAAATAGAAAACCATTCAGAAAAGCATTTGCGCAAATGATGGCAAGGAAAATGCCTCAGCCAGCTTTTCTCACTTCTCGTGCAACTTACATATCCATACGATTTCTTACGAATCTACAATTTCTCTTGGATGGCAAATCGTTCTTGCGATTCCTATCCTTCTCCCATATTTATTGACGTGTAAATGGCATTGCGCGAGGCGCCGTCCGGGAGATTCAGATCATCCGTAATTCAATTTATCCGCAACATAAGTCATTGAATTCGCAGCAGAGGAACATCCAATGAATAACCGAAAGAGTGCTTTACCAATGGGCCGCAGACAAAACCAGAAAAAAGAAGAGAGGACTCAAACAACCGGAAGAAGAGGAACAAAACCTTATCGCGATCCCGATTCACCGCCCAACGATCATGTTCGAAAGGATCCGGACGAAGTTTATGGTGATACGGAAATTCCCCACAGGGGATCAAAGTAAACGAGGCTCTCCCAACCACGAAACGCAATCGGCGAGAGAGCCGTTTCTAGAAAGGCGCACTTTTCTCTCCCGCCGTATTTACGAGTACAATTTTCCCCTTAGATTTTCTACTCTCTAATAAACGGTGGGCTTCTTCTGCTTGATCCAACGGCAGCACGCAGTCTATATGCAATTTGAGCCATCCCTCACGCATGGCCTTTATCACATCGCTCGCGCGCCGCAACATTTCCTGCCGGGTAGAGATAAATTTGCCAAGGCTTCCTCCGGATACGGTTATGTCTTTGGCCATCAATTCATTGGGTTCTATCTGGTCGGAGGGTCCACTGGACGATCCAAAAATAACAATGTGGCCGCGAATGGCAACGGCTTCCAGATTCCTTCGAAACGTGGATTTGCCTACGCCGTCCAAAATCAAATCAGCCCCGTGATTATTGGTCAAACGATTCACTTCCTGCGCGAAATTCTTTTTGGTGTAGATAATCACTTCATTAGCGCCATCGTCGCGGACTACTTGCGCCTTCTCTTCGCTGGAGACGGTTCCAATTACATACGCTCCCAGATGGTGGGCCCATTGAACGAGCATTTGCCCGACGCCCCCGGCGGCCGCATGAATCAGCACAACATCTCCGCGAACCGGCTTTCGAAATTCATGAATCAGATAGTGAGCCGTCATGCCCTGTAACGGAAAGGCAGCTCCTTCTTCAAAAGTAAAATCATCAGGCAGAGGGATCAGGCGATCAGCCGAGACCAGGCTTGCCTCCGCGTAAGCGCCGGGTTGATCGGCGAATACAACTCGACTGGAGGGAGCGACTACGTTCGAGTCGTCGCCAATCGACTCTACGATCCCGGCGCCTTCCATCCCGGGAGTAAATGGCACCTGCCGAGGATAGCTGCCACGTCTCTGTCCAATATCCAAGAAGTTCACGCCTGCCGCGAGGACACGGACTAAAGCTTGTCCCGGACCTGGAGGTTCCAGACCGCTGACGTCTCTCATATGAAGAACTTCGGGTCCGCCCGTGTGCTCCACTTCAATCGTTTTCATGAGTTTCCTCCTTTATGTATTTTGAATTCTTTATTTATGACTTGTGACACATCAATTCGATGCCAGTCAGATGTAAATGTGGGCGTGGTCGTTGCACTTTTACTTGCGGACCTTTTTGTTACGTGGATAACTCGTGCCTGGTTGAATTCGTTGCAGCTGCCGCGCCTTATTGTTCTTCGCACATTTGTTAATCGAAGTTTCTTTCGCCGCGACAATTTCTTTCGATGTGTTCCCGCCGGGATGAATTTCTTGCCAATGAAGCAAAGCCTATACTCCCAGGGAGAATTATTCATGCGCCTTTAGCGCGGGCTTTTGCTTCTCCGAAAACGGCGAGGATCTTGCGATTGAAGGCGGGAATGTCGTCTGGCTTCCGGCTACTCACCCAGTTTCTGTCCTGCACAACTTCCTGGTCCACCCAGATGGCGCCGGAATTTCGAATGTCATCTTGAATCGTAAAATAGCTTGTCATGGTCCGTTCGAACGTCAGTCCTGCGGAGACCAATAACCAGGGCGCATGGCAAATCACCGCGATGGGCTTACGATGAGAATCAACTTCCCTCACAAAGTCCTGGGCTGATTGATTCATTCGAAGGTTATCGGCATTCAAGGCGCCTCCGGGGAGCAGGACGGCGTCGAAATCAGACGGATTGGCTTGATCGAAAGTAAGATCCACGTTTACCGAGCCGCCCTTCTCATCGTGATTCATTCCCTGAATTGCGCCGCTTTTGGGGGCAATCACGGCGGTTTTTGCGCCCGCTTCGTCGAGCGCCTTACGAGGTTCGACAAGTTCGGCAAGCTCAAAACCATCCGTTGCCAGAATTGCCACGCGTAAACCGTTCAATGATTCATTGGTCGGCGGCATTTGTGTTTATTTCTCCACGCTATCGTTCCAGGCGAGCTTGATCGGGACGAATTTTTAGAAGTGCTCAGCGATTGTCGTTGTGCGTTTCGGGAGGAACAATCCGGGTAATTGATTAGAGGTGACCAGGGAATAGCTGTAGTAAAAAAATCGCTTCGGGCTGACCAATCCAGACGTCACTACATTCGTCATCGAAAACTTGGATTTAGAAATGATTTGCCAACGTATCGCATTTTCAACATTTCACAACCCATTGAAACAGTAACTATTTGTTGATATTTTCTTGCAGGTGAATGCCTCTGCATTTGTTTGCCATGTTGAATTACATGGATTTCCCACTCTCCCTAAAGTTGCTGCCTGATTGTTGGTTCGACGATTCTCTGGCACTTATTTCTCACTACTTGTAAGTGTGCGGGAACGCGCACTTAGCGACTGTTTTTAAGGAGTTGATTTGAGTTTCGCGTGGATTTGTGTCCGCAAAACTGTACTGAATTTTGAGTGCTAACTTAATGAGGAGGATGTCGTGAAGAAAGTTCGCGCAACGTGGACGTCTGGTTTGTTCGCGGGTTTGGTTATCGTATTTCTGGCTCTAAGCATCTCCGGTTGCGGTGCCGTTGGGTCGTCGCCATCGAATCCATCTGGGAATACGTCGATTTCACTCACACAAGCTCCTCCCGCATCTTTGGCGGCAAATGGAACCGCCATGATCTCCGCGACCGTTGTGAACGATTCCACGAATGCGGGGGTAGATTGGACCTGTGCTCCCGTGGGCGCGTGCGGAACTTTCAATCCGGCACACACGGCAAGTGGCGCAACAACGACATACACCGCACCCAATGCCGCGGCCAGCGCGACGATTACGGCGACATCAACCAGTACCCACACGGCAACCGCTGTGGTCACAATCACAATCACGGGAGCGAACAACACAGTCGCCATTTCTTTGACGACCGCTCCACCCACAT
>DATAPT010000494.1:0-2884 GCA_036265065.1 Candidatus Acidiferrales bacterium
AGAACGCCGCCTGACGTATAACCGGCACCCACCGCGACAAGCAAAACCAAATCACCCTTTTTCAATCGTCCCTGTTCCACGGCGTCCCGCAGCCCCAGAGGAATCGTGCCTGCCGTGGTATTTCCATAGCGATCGATGTTCACCATGATGCGTTCGTCTTCCAGGTTCAAGCGCTCCTGCATGGCGCGTATGATGCGCATGTTGGCCTGATGGGGCACCACCAGCGCGAGATCTTTACTCGTGTAGCCATTGCGCTCCAGCATCTCGCAAGCGAGGTCTGCCATGCGCCGCACCGCGTATTTAAAGACCTGAGCGCCTTCCTGATGAACGCAGTGCATCTTCTGGTCCACGGTTTCGTGAGAGGCCGGGTGGAGCGATCCTCCGCCGGGCATGTAAAGATATTTTCCCCCCGATCCGTCGACCTCGTGAACGAAGTCTAGAATTCCCTCATCTTCGCGATCCGTATGCTCCAGCAGGACGGCGCCGGCGCCATCACCAAACAACACACAGGTCGTGCGATCGCCATAATCGAGAATGGAAGTCATGACGTCGCTGCCAATGACCAGCGCCTTCTTCTGAGTTCCCGCGCCCACAAATTGCGCGCCGACGGTGAGCGCGTAAAGAAATCCCGAGCAGGCGGCGGACAAATCAAATCCCCAGGCGTGCTTCGCGCCGAGTTTATCCTGCACAATGCACGCGGTTGCCGGGAACATCATGTCCGGCGTAACGCTGGCGACCACGATCAGATCGATGTCTTCTGCGGGAACATTCTTGTCGGCAAGGACTTGACGCGCGGCAGCCGTCGCTAAATCGGACGCGCCGACTCCCTTTTCTACGACGTGGCGTTCGCGGATGCCGGTGCGCTCGCGAATCCATGCATCATCGGTATCTACGAGCTTCCCTAGATCCGCATTCGTCATGACGCGCGGCGGTACGTAGCCGCTCACACCGATAATTTTTGTTGAAATACGTCTAGACATTACGTCTCCATGTGGCTTGTGGGCTCTGGTTAGAAGAACCGCGATTCTACGCAATCAAAGGCCATGAAACAAGCGTCGTATGCGGTTTCGCACATTTGAAAAACGCCATAGGGTTATGGTCTAAGGGTTTTCGATTTCCACTCGAGAGGAAATGGAGGCAGTCTTGCCGAGCATCGCTGCAACCGAGCAATATTTTTCTTCGCTCAGCCGCACGGCGTGCTGCACAGCGGATTCGTCCAGCGTTCCGCGAAGCTTGTACAGAATTTCAAGCCTCGTCCAGACGCGAGGCGGCTGCTCCGCTCGCACGCCGGAGACTTCCACTTCGAGAGAATCGAGCTTCTGACGTTTTTTCGTGAGGATGGAAACCATGTCAGTCGCCGTGCACGCCCCCAACGCGATCAGCAGAAGTTCCATGGGACCCGGCGCGCCGTTCGTGGATCGATCGGAATCCAGCGCCACCATGTGGCCGGAGGGCGACTGGGCGATAAAACGTTCCTTGCCAACCCACTGCACGCGAGCTTTATCCATGAATCCCCCTGAATTCAGGCACAACGATGAATATTGAGATTAGCAGAGAGAGGAAGGAGCGTGAATCCGTCTTCGCAGGCCTCTATGGTCTCGTGAAAACTTCTGGTTCCTGAGTAACAGCTGGATTGAGGATGAGATGGTTGGGCAATTCCCGCAGGCGGGAAATGAAAATCTGCACGAGTTGCGGATCGAACTGGGCCTGGCCACAGCGGCCTAATTCCTGGAAAGCCTCTTCCGGCGTGCGGGCCTTCCTATAGGAACGCTCGGAAGTGATTGTGTCATAGGCATCGGCAATGGCGATGATTCGCGCGCCGACAGGAATCTGTTCGCCCGTCAATCCTTTTGGATAACCTGAACCGTCGTAGAACTCGTGATGGTGCGCGACCATGTCGCGAATTTTCTCGGTGCCACGAAGCGGCTCGAGTAATTTAGCGCCGTATTCCACATGGCGCTTCATGGTTTCCCACTCGTCGGAATTCAGTGGCCCATTTTTATTGAGAATCGATTCCACGATGCCTACTTTTCCCACGTCATGCAGCATCGCGCCGAGGCGGATCGCTTCAACTTCCGAAGCGTTGAGGCCGATGGCTTCGGCCATCAAAACCGCGTAACTGGAAACCTTGTGAGAGTGGCCCTGCGTAAAATGGTCCTTGGAATCCACCGCAAACGCGAGTGAAGTCAGCGTGTCGAGAACAATGGGCGGCAAGGGCTCAAATTGTGAAGTGGAGCAGGGTTCCTCGGCTTTGGCCTTGCCGAGTTGCTTTGTGTCCGCTTCGGTCTGCGCAAGCGCCTTGGCGAATTGTTCGACGCGGCTGCGAATTTCCACGAAAGCGTCCGGACCGGTAGCGAACAAACGCTTCAGTGTGACGCTGAGATATGCGTCGAGGACTTCGCGTTTCCACTGCTTACTATCGTCCAGATTGATTTGATCCGCGGTAGAAACCGCGTTGCCGCCCTGATGCTTCGACAGGTACATCGAGGAGTCGGCTACCTGAATCAGTTCCTGCGGAGTCGAGCCGTTCAGCGGGAATGTGGCGACGCCGAAACTGGAGGTGACATTCTTTTCGCGCAGCAAGGGATCGGAACAGATCCACGCGCGCAGTTTTCCGGCGAGCTGGTTGCACTGCTCCAAATCTGTCTCGGGCATGAGAATGATAAATTCATCTCCGCCATACCGGGCCACAACATCGGAACGCCGGCAATTTAATTCTAGAATTTGCGCCACGCGCTGCAGCACCAGATCGCCGTCCAGATGCCCGTAAAAATCGTTTACAAATTTGAAGCGGTCCAGATCCATCAGCACGATTGAGAAAGAGTGCCCGGCGCGCGTCGAACGTTTCCATTCGCCCGTCAGGGCTTCCATGAAGAACCGATGC
>DATAPT010000495.1:0-3752 GCA_036265065.1 Candidatus Acidiferrales bacterium
CAGGCCAACAGATGGCCAGAAAAACTCCTAGCGCCGTGGCCACGCCTTTGCCGCCCTGAAACTGGAGCCATACCGGGAAAACGTGTCCGACGATTGCGGCCAGTCCCGCAAAAATCATGATGCGAATGCTTCCGCCTGAAAAATGGCCGGAAATCCAGACCGCGAGAACGCCTTTCGCCGCGTCCAGAAGCAGGGTAGCGACGCCGATGGCCCAGCCTGAGGTTCTTGCGACATTCGTGGCGCCAATGTTTCCGCTGCCGATTTTGCGGATGTCGCCTCCGCCCGTGGCGCGCACGAGCAGGTAGCCGAACGGAATGGACCCGAGAAAATATCCCAGAACGACCAATCCCCAGAGGGTTGCGGCGGTGGTCGACATTTCCAGATTCACTTGGATTTGCTCCCACAGAATGAAAAAGTTGCCAAACGAGTATATTCCGCTCCGCCCGGTTTCAAAACGCTTTGATAGAGATGAAATTCCGTGGCGGTGGCGCCGCCAAATTTTAACGGGCCGGCTTTTTCGATGGCGACTTGAAGAGCGTCCACTCCTGCGGCGTCTTTGAACCGGGCAAGCGTGATGTGCGGGGAGAATTTACGGTCCTCTTGCGGAATGGCCTCGGAGCCAAGAGCTTTTTCAACCGCATTGGCGAGAGAGGCGAGTTCAGGTCCGGCTTCGACTCCGGCCCAGAATACACGCGGGCGGCGCGCATTTGGAAAGAATCCAACGCCGGAAAAATCGATGGCGATGGGATCGCGCGTGGGAATCTTTGCCAGGGCCGATTTCATGTCCGCGACTCTCTCCGATGGAGTTTCACCGATAAATTTTAGCGTGACGTGCAGTCCTGTGATCCGCGCCCAGCGCGCGTCCCTGCAGGTATCGCGCAAACTTTTCATCAGTTCGCCGAGGGAGGAGCGAACGTTTTCCGGAATATCAATGGCGACGAAGAGGCGCTTGGATTCAATCACAAATTTGAAATTTCAAAATGCAATCTTCTATCCTGAATATCCATTTTCAAATCTCAATTTTTCAATATCGTGTTTCAAATCTCGAATGCTTCGGAACTGGCTTGAATCCCCGTGCGGCTCAAAATGTATGAGTGCTCTGCGTGGCATAGGCTTCAGCCTGTGCGGTTTTAGTGTTTGCAAGGCCTAAACCCGCACAGGCTGAAGCCTATGCCACGTTAATTCACACACCAGGTTTTGGTTTGGACGCATATAGGAAATAGCGGCGCACGAGGTCTAGCGCGGTTTGCGATGCCTGCCAGCGGATGCGGTCTCGCTCGCCGGGATAATGAACGCCGCGTTCCTTGCTGCCCGACGCGTCTGCGATGGCCACGTGCACGGTGCCCACTGGTTTTTCCGGAGTGCCTCCAGTGGGGCCGGCGACGCCCGTAATTCCGACGCCCAACGTTGCGCCGGTGCGGCGGCGAATTCCGTCGGCCAGCGCGATGGCTACTTCGCCACTGACGGCGCCGCGCGATTCTATGATTTCCGCAGGGACATCCACCCATGCGGATTTTAAAGTGTTGCTGTAGGAAACGACGCCGCCGAGAAAATATGCGGAACTCCCCGAAATGCGCGTCAGCCTTTCAGCAAGCAAACCACCGGTGCAACTTTCCGCTGTCGCGATCGTGGCCTGATGCTTGGTGAGTTCGCGCGAGACCACTTCTTCCATTGAGTGGCCATGCGTGGTGAAAACCGCTTCGCCGAGCGCGAGCACAATACTTTCCTGAATTCCCTGAAGCTGGCTTTCGGCGGCCTGCGCGTCGGCGGACCATGCGCGCAGGTGAATTTGAATTTCGCCGGGCGCGGTGAGGATGGTGGTTTGCACATCGGCGTGCCGCGTGTAAATCGGCGCGATGCGCTGGTCGACATCAGACTCGCCCATGCCTGCGACGCGAAGCTCGCGCGCGAACAGCCGCACGCCTGTCGAGAGTCGAGCAAGGCGCGGTTCCACCTGCGCGGCGAACATCGCTTTCAATTCATGCGGCGGCCCCGGCAGAAGAATAAAAATATGGCCGTCCGATTCAAGCCAAAGGCCGGGAGCAGTGCCGCGATCGTTGTTGAGCACTGTCGCGCCTTCGGGGACCATGGCCTGGCGCGTGTTCACCTCAGACATCGTGCGGCCAAGCTGGCGGAAGCGCGCTTCGATCTTGCTCATCACATCGGGGTCGCGCGACATTTTTCGTCCGAGAAGATCCGCGACGGCGTCACGCGTGCGATCATCTTCCGTAGGACCTAGTCCGCCGCTGGCAATAATCAGTTCGACGCGTTTCGCGGCGTCCTCAAATGCGGCACGCAGGGGAGCGAGGTCGTCGCCCACCACGGTCTTGCGCGTGACTTCGATCCCGAGCCGGTTCAACTGCGCCGTCATAAAAAGGGAATTGGTGTCGACCCGGTCCGGCGTCAGCAGTTCCGATCCAACCGCGATGATTTCAGCTTTCATTTTTTTAATTTTGGCTCAGCGTGGAAGCGGAAGGCCTTCCACTTCCCAATCGACGGTGAAAAGCGCGTTGGTAGTAGCGAGTATCGCGCGATGCCCCGGCAGAAGAGCGAGACCCACAATGCCGGTGCCGCCCAGGACTAATTCTGCGCGCCCATCCGCAGAAATCTGCACGATGCCGCGACGTCCCTGATAGGACGCGGCCACGTAAAGATTTCCTTTGCGATCGAATGCAAGCCCTTGCGGACGGCCAAGTCCTCGGAAAAAATTGCTGACCTCGCCCTTCTGATTGATGCGCAGGATGCGATCAAAACTCGACGTGGTCGGGCCGGTGACAAACAGTTCACCGGTGGGACTGAACGCGAGGTGGTAGGCCGCGACGGATGGCTCAATCATCGCGAAGACGAAAATCTGGCGGTCAGGATTAATTTTAAAAATTGTGCCGCTGCGATCGCCCACAAAAAGATTTCCAATGGTGTCGAAGGCAATTCCTGTGGCCACACCCATGCCCTCCACCCAAAGCTGCGAGCGGCCGTCGGGAGCGACGCGGTGAATCGTTCCGTCATTGCGGCAGGAAACGTAGAGATAACCGTCACGATCGAGCGCCAGGCCTGTGGGATTCACGAGTTCCGTGACGAAGGGTTTGACTTCGTAGTTCGGCGTAATTTTGTAGAGCGATACGGCGACTTGCTGTCCGCGATGGCCGCTATACGTGACGTATATATTTCCCTGAGCATCCACGGCAGGATTTGCAACCGGATGAAGATTGTCGGCAATCTGAACGCCAAGATGGAAGGGAGCAGGCTGGCTCGCAGCGCGCGAAGTTTCCACGCTGATGATGCTGCCCGCCGCGCCTTCGGGCACGCGCGCAATCAGATAATTCTGTGTGGAAATCAGGACACTCGCTTCCGTTTCGCCGAACCGCACATGCGGCCGCGTGTTGGGGCGGGGAACGAAGCCCGAGCCGTAAACTGTTACGTCACCGCCGGGGATGCCTGCACCCGGTTGGATGCGATCGATGCGCGGTATGCCGTTGGTTTCCAAATTTGTTCTCAGCGAAAAAAAAATCAAGTGCGAATCGCGTTTGCTGTAGCCCGCCTCTTCAGAGGCGGGGGTTTAGATGACCCGTCGCCTAAACCCCCGCCTCTAAAGAGGCGGGCTACAGCAACGGGCTACAGCAGAAATGCGCGCACGATCCACAGAATCAGCGCCGCGTATATTCCAGCGATCCAGTCATCGGCCAGGATTCCCAAGCCGCCGGGGAGCGATTCGGCTTGCCGTGCAGGGAACGGCTTCCAAATATCGAAGACAC
>DATAPT010000496.1:0-3158 GCA_036265065.1 Candidatus Acidiferrales bacterium
CGATCACGATGTAGCCGCGCACGGCCAGGTCCACGATTGTGGCTGTGATGTCGCGCATGGCAGCTTGTTCATCGACGAGGGTGCCTGCTTCCGCCGGAGTCAATCCATCCGGTGGCTCGTATTGGACGGCCACAGAACCCACGCGTGGGTCGCGTCCGCGCGTCGACCAGAGCCAGAACATAATAAAGAAAACAAGAATGGGAAGAAAAAGGGGCCAATTGCTTTCCAAAAATTGTCCAATCAGATCGCCGGTCCCCGGCTCTTTCACAAAGCCTTTATCAAAAGCCACGGCGACCGTCAGCCCTTCGTGAAATGAGAGCGGCCGGTCCATGGATACTTCAACGGTGCTTCCTGAAGTCGAGGCCTCGGCATTGTGTGCGGTCGAGCCAAAGGAACCAGTGAACACATTGGTGCGAATGCCGGTGACCCCTGGGGGCAGCAGGATTTGCGCGCTGACATTGTTAATCGGGACATCCCACTCATCGCCCGTCACATTCCAGTAGAGTTCGTCGTGATCTTCAAAAAATTTCAGGCCATTACGGACCTTATAGCGTAAATGAATAGTGCGATCCACGTCAGTGGCATCGTCAACGTAGATTTTCCATTTTAAGTAGTGACCCTGCCGCGAGGACTCGACTTTCAAGGGCTGTCCCGCAGCGTCTGTCGCTTCTTCGAGCTTCACAAAAAGGGAATAGTTGAATCCCTGCAGCGTTACGTATTCGACGGGGATGGTGCGGTAAAGGCCGTGCCACGCGCCGATGAAATTCACGTCTATGGTTTCATTCACTTCGAGCGAGGCGTCCTGTTGAACGAAAATCTCTGCAGAAAACTTTTCGATCTTAAGCTCGCGCGCGGAAGCGGTTGACGCGAATGCCAGCACAAACAGCAGGATGGCAGCCACGAACGCAAATCGCGCGCGTGGATATCCGCACAATTCGGCGCCTGGAGCGCGGCTCATTGCGATCTCCTCCATATTTTTCATTGGAGCTATGCGCCCGTCGCGCCGAAGCTGACCTTCGGCACTTCGCGCTCGGCGGGAGCGCTGATCTGGAAAAATTCGCGTTCTTTAAAATTGCCCATTCCGGCGACGATGTTGGAAGGGAATTGCTCGATCATCGTGTTGAAATCGCGCACCACGGCGTTGTAGTAACGGCGCGCATTCTGCAGCGTGTCCTCAATCTGATTGAGAGTGCCCTGCAATTGCGTGAAGCTTTCGACCGCGCGCAGTTGCGGATAGGCTTCGGCGAGCGCGAAAACCTGGCGCAGCGCTCCGGTCAACAGACCTTCGGCCTCACCCTTGGCGGCCGGGCCTTGTGCGGACATAGCCTGATTGCGCGCGGCGACGACGCCTTCGAGCGTGCCCTTTTCGTGTGCGGCATAGCCCTTCACGGTTTCCACAATGTTGGGGATCAGGTCATAGCGCCGCTTCAGTTGCACGTCGATATCGGACCACGCGGTGTCGCACTGCACTTTCAAGCGCACGAGCCCGTTGTAGGTGAACATCAGGTAAAACACCACGGCTACAACTAGAACGACCAGGCCAATTAGCATGGAATATCCTTTCGCAATCGGCGAGTGGGCGGCCGATGCTTTAGGCCACTATAAGAGAGCACTTACATGCAGTAAAGAAGCGCGTGATGTGGATGTGCGAGAATCGCGGTAGATTAACGCAGGCAAATATAAGCCATTTATTTCAAGCGGGATACATTGAGAGTATCTTTTTCCGGGCGGTGAGGTGTGACGTATATTTCCCGTCTGATAAAAGGGAAGAACTCCCGAGATTTCCAGGTCAATTGAAAGGTCGCCTGTTTCTTAAAAGCCGAGGAGAAAAACAGATCCCTCGCCTTGCTCGGGATGACAAAGTATTTTATCCGCAGCCTATTTAGCCACTGAAGTTGCAAATGTGCGGTTCTCACAAAGACTCTTTAGCGCTATCAATGCAATGGTATTTGCGCTACTCTTGCGCGCACCGAACGTGTCACGTCCGGTGACAATCATGCATTTTAAAAACTTCAGTGCGGCGGTGTTTGGGATTGACGCTTACCTCATGGAGGTCGAGGTGGACGTCGGCTCGGGGAGGCCTGGGGATTTCAATATTGTGGGGCTGCCCGACATTGCGGTGAAGGAAAGCCGCGAGCGGATCAAGGCCGCGCTCAAGAATTGCGGGCACGAGTTTCCTCTTCAGAGCGTCACCGTGAACCTGGCGCCTGCTGATATTCGCAAGGAAGGCTCGGCGCTCGATCTGCCAATGGCGCTTTCAATTCTGGGATGCGAGGGCGCGTTTTTCGGCAAGCAACTCGATCAGTACATTTTTCTTGGTGAACTTGCGCTTGACGGACAAGTGCGGTCGGTGCGCGGCTCGCTCTCGGCGGCGCTTGCGGCGCGAGAGCATAAAATTAAAGCGGTGGTGGTGCCGGAGGCGAATGCGCGCGAGGCGGCGGTGGTGGAGGGGATTGACGTGTTCGCCGTGCGCTCGCTGCCGCAGGCTGTGGATCTGGTGAACGCGCCGGAATCGTTCGTTCCTGTGCGCGTGGATGCGAGCACGATGCTGGCGGACGCGTCGATGTACGCCGTCGATATGCGCGACGTGCGCGGGCAGCAGGCGGCCAAGCGCGCGCTGGAAGTGGCTTGCGCCGGCGGGCACAACATTATTTTTATCGGGCCGCCAGGCGCGGGGAAGACGATGCTGGCGAAACGCATCCCCACGATCCTGCCTTCCATGTCGCTGGAAGAAGCGATTGAAACGACGCGCATCCACAGCGTTGCGGGATTGCTGGACGATGCGCGAGGCCTGGTCGGCACTCGGCCGTTCCGTTCGCCACACCATACGATCAGCGATGCCGGCCTGATCGGCGGAGGCGCGATTCCGCGGCCAGGAGAGGTTTCGTTGGCGCACCACGGCGTGCTTTTTCTCGACGAATTGCCGGAGTTCGAGCGCAATGTGCTGGAAGTCATGCGCCAACCGCTCGAAGAAGGAGCGGTGACCATCGCGCGGGCGGCTCTCTCCGTGACGTTCCCTGCGCGGTTCATGCTGGCGGCTGCGATGAACCCCTGTCCTTGTGGATTTTTCGGCGATCCCACGCGCGAGTGCCATTGCTCGCCGGTGCAAATTCAGCGGTACGTGTCGAAAATTTCCGGGCCGCTGCTCGATCGCATCG
>DATAPT010000497.1:0-6696 GCA_036265065.1 Candidatus Acidiferrales bacterium
AGTAATGTTGTGATTTGCCCTGCCACGCCTTGCCCGGCAAATTATCCTTCCGGTGCATATTTTTACTATGCCAGCCTGGTGGCGCCTCTCACTGGGACGCCGGCTCTGGCCAACCCCGCGGTATCGAACACAACCCATTGGTTCTCCGAGGGCGTGAGTTCCTACAACGCGCTCGAAGTGGATGTGAATCACCAATTCAGCCATGGGCTGACCGTTCGCGGAGTCTACACGTATTCCAAAGCGCTCGACGATGGTGACAGCATGAACACCAGCGTCGCAACAAATTCACCGGCATTTGCGTCGAATCCGCTCAATCCGCTTCAATCGGATTACGGTCGTGCTTCCTTCGACGTGCGTCACGCCGCCGTCATTAATGCGACCTACGATTTGCCCTTCGGGCGCAGGAATGCTTCCAGCGAAAATCGCTGGTGGAATACGGCGCTTGGAAATTGGCAAATCAGCGGCATCGAGACGCTGGTTTCCGGTTTGCCTTTTACTCCGCAGCTTTCCTACAACCCGTCGAACGACGGTGACTCCCGAAATCCTGTCCGGCCGTCACTAAATCCTGCCTTCACTGGCTCAATCATTGAGGAAACTCCAGGGCAATATTTCAATCCCAACGCTTTTGTCCAGCCGCTGGCTAACACGTATGGCAACGCGCCTCGCAATTTCTTGCAGGGTCCCGGACTCGCCACAACCGATTTTTCCGTGTCGAAAAAGTTTTTGTTTACCGAAAGGCTCAATCTTCAGTTCAGGGCCGAGCTGTTCAACATTTTTAATCGCACCAATTTTAACAATCCAAATCCTGTCGTATTTACCTCGGCAACGTCCGTGCTTCCTTCGGCTTCGGCGGGAGTTATCACTTCGACTTCCACGAGTTCGCGGCAAGTGCAGTTCGGATTGAAATTGTTGTGGTGAGATGCATTAGTGAAGGATAGGCCAAATTCCTTCGTGTCATGGAATTCCGGCATCGCAGAAGATCCAAACCAGGGCAATGCCGGAGGGGCTTTTGTGAATATTTTAGTTTGTGTCAGAGGCGCGGTCGCCAAGTGGTAAGGCAAAGGTCTGCAAAACCTTTATCGGCGGTTCGATTCCGCCCCGCGCCTCCAAAATTTAATTTTGTGATTTCTTCGGAATGCTGCGGCGAGTTGCCACATTGGAGCCGTGGGCGAAATAGCCAGCGTGATATCTGATATTCGATTCACGTAGCGCCCGCCTTCAGGCGGGCATGCGATTGCTCCTAAGGTGCCCGCCTGAAGGCGGGCGCTGCATGAATTGGTTCGCCACACAGACAACGGCACTCAAATCTAGTTCGCTTCTACGGCTGCGTTCTTGATGGCGTGTGATACAGCGTCCTGGATGGAAACATCATTGCGGCTGTGATCGGTAATCGAGTCGTAGAGTTCCTGCGTGGGATCGGGGTTCAACTGCTTGCCATATTCGGCTGTGATTTCCGCGGCGATTTGTTGCAGCAGTTTGCCGGCTTCGCCACCCAGATCGGAGCCGCTGATTTCTGTTTGCCGGCCCAAATACGTTGCCGCGATCCGCTCGGCAACTTTATCAGCCGTTTCGTAATAATGCTCTGAAATCTGGCGGTGTCCATTTTCGTGTTCCACCACGCGCGGACTTGCGTCGGTGGGCGTCCATGTGGTGATGTTCAGTTGCAAAGTTACTTTTACTCGCGTGACGGTAACGCTGGCATGCGTCGCGTCCGTGGGTTGCGTGTCTCCGCTGACATTTGCGCTCGCGACGAAATTGGAATCGCACACGGCGGCTTCTCCGGGAGTCATCGGCGGCATTTCGGACGGAGGACTTGTGGGATCGAATGTGCGATTTGCAAAATGAACAGGCAGTTTGTTGACGACGGCTGCGGGCGTTTCCTTCGCCTCGTTGCGCGAAGCCGAGCCTCGCCACTTCAACGACACGAAGGCGACCAAGCCCACCAACACACACAGCACGATGATCGTACGCAGGCGCAAGAGGGCTGCCTCCGCTATCTATTTTCAGAGCAAGGCAGCCACCTCACTATTCATTTGTAGCGGGGAATGACGCGAAAGATACTCTTACGGCGCCGTCGGAATCAAATTCACGCAAACTTCGCCCATTATTTTTTATTTTTGACGGAAGGTTTGGCCTTTGCGGCCGATTTGGCCTGGCTCAAGAAATTTACCGATTTCTCGTGCGCTTGCTGTGAAAATTGAAATGCTTTCGTCGCATATTCCATGGCCTGTTTGGAATGTTCATGGCCGGTCAGGTGGTCATCCTGATTATGATGCTTTCCTGCGGCACGGTGAGCGTGCGCGGCGAGATCGTGAAATTCGGCCGCTCGCTGATGCCAATCATTACGGCCCGCCCTGCCTGCTGTGCCCCTACTGCCTTTATTGCTTGAGTTTTTCATAGGTTGTCCCTTTCCTGGATGAATGCGAAGTGTAGCACGGTGACCATTCGCCGTATGTATTCCGCATCACCAACCCGCAGGATTTGGATCCAGTATTTGTGCATTCGAAGTTATTTATGCGGATATTTTCCGATCGGCATGTCGTGATGCGGAAGATAACGCGTTTCGATTGGACATGCGTGGCGCGCGTGCCTACGCTGGTCAAAGAACGAAAGGAACGAAAGCCGGCCCGATGCGCATCCGTCCTGACAAGCTCCACGGGGTGAGATAGAATTCTGGCATTGAAAGGAATCCCTGCACATGGCCAAAGCGAAGGAATTTACGGTAACGATTGAAGACAAGCCCGGCGCTTTGGGGAAATGTTTCCTCGCGCTGTCGGAACGCGGCGTGAATATTCTCGCGTTTCAATCTTATGTGGAGGAGCGCGAAAGCCTGGTCCGCATTCTGGTCGATAACACGCCCGCGGCCATGGCGGTCCTCGGCGGGTTGCACATGATTTTTGAGGAAACGGATGTAGCCGTCATCAGAGCGGAGCATCGTCCCGGCGAACTGGGACGCGCAGCCGCACGCCTCGGCGAAAATAAAATTAACATCGATTATTCCTATTGCGGATTTGAGCCAGGCTCGACGAAGGGATTGATGGTTTTCGGAGTGGACAATTTAAATAAGGCGTCAATCGTATTGGATGAACTGGCTTCCGAACAAACTTGAGAGAAATTCGTTACAGTGGAAGGGAAGCGTTTCGTTATTGCGCCACCGGCGTTTCAAAGTGTACGACGCAACGCCACTGCCCGTTTTCTTTGGCATAAACGTTTACGAATTTGCGCGAGCCGTTCATCGTGTTTCCCTTGTACTGCACGGTCGTCGTGCTCACGCCGGTAACGATGCCCGTGTTTCCGTGAATTGTGACTTGTACATCTGCATGCTTGAAATTGGATTGAAACGAAATTCCGCGCGCCTTGATCTCGGCCTGATGCTCGGCCTTGGTCATGGTCACTCCGCGCCAGTTTGTGTACACCAGATCGTCCGCGTCAATCCGGTCGAGCGTAGCCACATCGCCTTTGCCCAGTGCCTGTTCACGCTCATCGGATATCTTTTTAATTTCTTCCTTGAGATTTTCTGCCGCTGCCGCGTTCGCGATCCAGAATTTCGCGCAACCGCCCAGAACTAATGTGGATAACGCAATCAGAACCCAAATTCGTTTCATGTTGGCGCACACTCCTTTTGCAATTCCTTCACACGCAAGTTCCAGCGCGATTCATGCCTATAACCGTGCATTCAAAATACCATTTTATTGGTGCGCCTAACCAACGCGCATAAGGTCTAATCCAATTGCGTCGGCCTTTTCCGAAAGGTAGGCATCATAGGTTGCGGGAAAAGTATTGCAATCTGTCATTCCGAGCGGAGCGAGGAATCTCTCTTCGATTTAACCATAAGAAAAAAAAGGAAAGAGAGATTCCTCGCTTCGCTCGGAATGACAGATAAGGTGTGTTTCCCCGCAGGCATTCAGCCTGCGGGGTTTAGTCCAGTAAAAAATTAAACTCTGTTGGTTGAGTGCTTGCAAGACTCAAAAAAACCTAACTTCTCACCCGAATTATTCCCGTTCAATAACTACGTTTGAGGAAGGCACTTCGAGGCGCATCATGCGGTGGGTTCCGTCAACGAACAACATAATTTCCAGATCCGTCGAACTGACGCGCAAGGTTTCGTACTTTCCATTCCCGGCCTGCTGTTGCCCCAGCGATTCCACGGAAATAGTGCCTGGAACCATGTCTTGAGGTATGAGCACGGGAAATGTTTGCTTGCCGCCCGTTTTCCAATCGTAAATTCGGGCGAGGATCCCGAACTGGTAGTAGAGGTTGTTGTCGAGCACGGCGATCACGGGCGAGGTAAATTTAAAATCCTTGCGCAGCGGGGAGGGATTGCCCAAGTCGGCTGAGCATTTAGCGGTGCTGTTTGCAAAATCCACCGACCCGGTAGCTTTTTTCACGGCTTCGGCTGACCAATCGTAACGAACGGGTGAACCGTCCGAGGAAAGCCTCAACTGCCCTGCGGATTTGATGTCCGGGCTGCCTGGCGCATGTGCGGTCATCGTGCTGCGTTCCAGCCATGTGTCTCCGGAAGGCGAAATTTCAAAATCTTCGCTGCCTACTTGTTGGCCACTGATGGTGATGCGGAATTTTCCTTTGTCCGGGGCGAAGACGGACGGAGTGTTTACTGGGGTTGGCGAGGATTTTAGCTCTGCTGCGCTTCCTCGCGCCGCGAAACTTGGAAATGCTCGGAGGACTAACCCCCGCAGGCTGAAGCCCGCGCCACTGGGTGCTGCGGCGTTTGCAGCGGCTGCGGCCATACAAACCAACATGGCGATAGCAAAAAAATGCTTCATCGGAATTTTTTCTCGGATCATGCTGTGGGCGCTCCCGGAAGGTTGCCGTCCACGCTGCCCTGTGCGGGGCGGTTAAAAATTCCCAGGGCCAGGATTTGTTCGACGACGCGCATCGGTTCTCCGCCGCTTTCCACTCGATAGTCGGCTTGCCGGTAATGGGGCAAGCGCTCCTCGTAGAGTTTACGAAAACTTGCCTCATCGCGGAAGAGCGGTCGGTCACCCATGAGTACACAGCGCTGCAGAAGATCTTCCGTGGCGCAATCGAGCCACACGACAACGGCACCGGCGTTTCTCACCGGAGTATTCAATTCGCGGACGAGCGCCGCATTGCGCGGCTGCGCGAAGGTGCCTCCGCCCAGCGCGAGCACAAGCTGCGAATTGCGCGCCGATGCCGCGAGCAAAACGCGCTCCAGGCATTCATGTTCAATCTCGCGAAAGACGGCCTCGCCTTTTTGCGCAAAAATTTGGGAGATGGAGATTCCGGATTCGCGCTCGATTTCCGCGTCAAGATCAGCGAAGCGCCAGGCGAGTTGCGCGGCGAGCAGACGGCCAACGGTGCTCTTGCCCGAACCCATGAATCCGGTCAGGCAAACCATACGGCATTCCGAGACAGGCCCTGAAACGGGCGTGTATGATGGGGATAAATCCTGCAAGCGATTCCGCGAGCGTTAGTCACGCGACAGAATCTTGATTGTACCACTAAACGAAGAGAGCTCGACCTTGGCATGGCCGTCATTCATTGTGCCGATGAAACTGTGTCCCCACTTGGAGGCAGGACGCGGCGCGCCGTGCGTGTCGGGTTTAAAGGAAGCCTGATTGATCACGGCGCCTTTCAGCGAGTTGGCGTTCACATCGAACGAATCGTTGGCGGAAAAATGCACTTCGATCGTGCCGCTGAAATTCTTCATGATGTAAATGCCGCGGCTCATGAAGCTTCCGTCAAACAAAATGTTGCCGGAAGAAGTTTGCACGCGCACGCTGTCGAGCGACGGTTGAACCATCTGCACGTTGCCGCTGATCGAGTTGGCTTCCAATTTTCCCGAGCAACGATTGCAGACGAGCGACCCGTCAATCGTCTTCACCACGACGTAGCCGTTCACGTCCGTGAGTTGCAGGTTCGCGCCAACGGTATCAAAGGTCATGTCTCCGTGCACGCTCTCGACAGTCACGTTCCCGGAGTCCGTGCGGACGCTGAGTTCGCTCTCCACGGGAACGGTGATCTCGAAATCAGTCTTAACTTGGTCGGACGTAGTACTGCTGTCCATCATTCGCGTGTCAATCTCCACGCGGTTCCCGGCCTGCTCGGTTTCGACCACCGCTTTTCCGCTCGTATTGGTCCAGGCGACCAGCACTTCGGTCTTGTTCCATGACTTTACCTGAATGCGCCCGCTTGAATTTCGCAGCGTGACTTTCGGCTTGTCCTGCACCGAAAAATGTTTCTCCATGTGGTCGGCATGTGCCGGAACTACGGCCAATGCAAGGCCAACGAGAAAAGCGCCCAGGGCGCCTACACGTACAGAGTTGCGGTTACCAAATGCGTTCACTGCAGTCCTCCCGTCATGCTGCGATTCATGGCCGTTGCCAAAAGCTCGGCCTTCTGCTGATAAGCGCCGTACAAATATTCCCGCGCTATCTGATTATCCGGTTGTTCGTGTACGTCCTTTTCACACATGGCAATAAAGTTGTCAACGATTTGCAGGTTGCGGCGGATGGAATCGGTTACCGCCGTATCCTGGCGCTGCACTCCGAGAATCGCATCATCGCTGACGTTCAGGACTTCTTCCTTAAAAACGCTGTTAGCGGTCAGAACGGAGGATGTTTCCTGTACTGGAGCCAAAGCGGATTGAGCAGTCGAAGACTGAGATTTGGACATGTAGCTCACGGTTCCCGCAACGGCAATCATAAGTCCCAG
>DATAPT010000498.1:0-5704 GCA_036265065.1 Candidatus Acidiferrales bacterium
AGGCAATCGTCTCCCCAGATTGTCAAGGATGCGGATGATGTTCACAATCTGCTGCAACGGTTGAGTCAGGAAATTCGCACAGCTTCCTACCTGTTGCATCCCCCTCTTTTGGATGAATGCGGACTCGCCCTGGCCCTGGACTGGTATACGCAAGGTCTGAAGGAGCGCAGCGGACTCGATATTTCATTAAAGATTTCCCAGGAATTGGGAAGACTTCCAAACACCGTGGAGCTGGCCATCTTCCGCGTAGTTCAGGAATGCTTGACCAACATTCACCGGCACTCAGGAAGCAAGTATGCCGAAATCGACATTTCAAATGCCAGCGACACCATCATCGTTCAAGTAAAGGATCACGGCAAAGGCATTTCCGCCAAAAAATTGGCGGAAATTCGATCTTCTGGAAAAAGCCTGGGAATCGGCGGCATGCGTGAAAGGATGCGCTTGATCCACGGTTCCTTGAACATTGAATCGACGGGGACAGGGATGACGGTGCAGGCAAAGATCCCGATTCCGAATCAAGCCAAAATGAGTGCGAATCAGCCATCGTGAATTTTCTGCAAGCCGTGCTTCCCATGCGCGAAAAACACGTGCCAGTCTGGTCACACGCATGAGCGAACCCCCGAACCTCTCCTCCCGCCTATGAGAAAATAGGAGGATGAACAACCTCGTTGGCCTCCTGATCGCTGCGATTATCACAGTGTTTTTTGTGCGCCGTTACCTCAAAAAGCAAGAGGCGCAGCACGCCCGCGCGAAGGAAGCCGCGAAAAAAGGAACGCTGCGTTCCGATGGTCCGCAATCCCAACATCCACACATCGATACGCAATACTGCATAGGGTGCGCCACGTGCACGACGGTTTGCCCGGAGGGCGACGTGCTTGCCATGCTCGGCGGGCAAGCAGTAATCGTCAACGGGTACAAATGTATTGGCCACAGTTTGTGTGCCGAGGTCTGCCCGGTTGGCGCCATCACCATGGTCATGGCCAGTCCCAGCATGGGCGCCGATTTGCCTCAATTGACTCCTGAATTTGAAACCAGCGTTTCAAATCTTTTTATCGTCGGGGAACTCGGCGGGCTCGCGCTGATCAAAAATGCAATTAACCAGGGGCGAGACTGCGTGGACAAAATTGCCGGCCGGGTTTCTGGAATACGGAGAGCCACTGGGAATCCCGATGTCCTCGATTTATTGATTGTCGGCGCGGGACCGGGTGGAATCAGCGCTTCGCTGCGTGCCATCGAAAAAAAGCTGAAATATATAACCGTTGACGAAGGCGAAGTCGGCGGGACCGTGGCGAAATATCCGCGCCAAAAATTGGTGCTGACCAGCCCGGTGGAACTTCCGATTTATGGAAAATTTAAAAAGACGGAATTATCCAAGGAAGATCTGCTGGCCATCTGGAACGAAATCCTGCACAAGGTGGAATTTAAATTTCGCACCGGCGAAAAAGTGGAAGATGTGAAGAAAGGCGAGGACGGCATTTTTACGGTTAAGACCACGAAGGGCGAGCATCGCGCGCTTGCCGTGGTTCTCGCGCTGGGGAAGGGCGGAATTCCCCGCAAGCTGGGCGTCAAGGGCGAGGAATTGCCGAAGGTAATGTATCGCCTGATTGAGGCCGATCATTATGTAAACAAGAATATTCTGGTCGTGGGCGGAGGGGATAGCGCGATCGAGGCGGCGATGGGGCTTGCCAATCAAGTGGGAAACAAAGTGACGCTATCGTATCGCAAAGAATGTTTCACGCGGCTCAAAGACAGGAACGAAAAGAGAATTCAGGAGCACATGCAGAAGGGCAAGCTCAACGTAATTTTTAATTCGATGCCCGTGGAATTTAAACAGAGCGCTGTCACGCTGGAAGTGAACGGCAAAACACAAGTATTGTCCAATGATTATGTGTGGATCTTCGCTGGCGGAGAACCGCCAACTGCGTTCCTAAAGAAAATAGGTGTGCAAGTGGGGCTGCGCGACATTACAGCCGAGGGAAGCAAGGAAGCCAAACAATCCGCGCTCGTTCATGTTTAAACCACTGTAGGAAATCACCACAGACTGCGGCAATATAATTTTTTCTGTCATTCCGAGCGGAGCGAGGAATCTCTCTTTGCATTTCTGACTGTCGAATCGAAGAGAGATTCCTCGCTTCGCTCGGAATGACAGATAATGGATTTCGATCGCAGGGCTGTCTGTTTTTTTACTTCTTGTAACTGATAAATAAACCAAAAGAATACAGGCTGAAGAGGCTGCGGAAGAAGTCGGTTCGATGTGGGGTCTAGTAGCACAGGCACTCTTGCTTGTGCGGGTTTTGCTGGAGTTAACAAGGGCGCACAGGCAGGAGTGCCTGTGCTACACGACTTTTTCCGCAGCCTGTGAAGCCTGTCCTACTGATTACTGGATGTGGCCGTTTGCCGGGCTATTTACAGGGGGATGGCCTGGAGGAAGCGTACCTGAATTTCCTGGAGCTCCCGCGCCTCCGGGAACCAAATCACGAAAATTCGGCATGGAGCCGGTCGATGGCGATGCTGAGTTCGCGCTCGGATTCTCGCCGGGACCGGGATGCTGGATCGATCCACCGGCGGCCGCCGTATTCTGCACGACCCATTGGCCATTTTGTTTCTGCAGAGAGTAGGAGACCTGCATACCCGCGCCCGGAGGGCCTCCGGACTTGGGCTTGAATTCCACCTGTGCCTGCGCCTCATTGCCTTGAACAGACACATTAATCACGTTCATATCCATCGCGCCCAGATTAATTGTTTTCAAGGACATGAGATGTTGATTGATGCCGGCACGCACGCTATCCGCATCGCTTTCCTGCTTCTTGCAGCCAGCGAAGAGAACCAGTAGTCCGACCATCGTTAGTAAATATGCTCTTTGCTTCATGCAAGTCTCCTCTTCCTACCTATAACCCATCCCGAGCGCCACAACAATGTGCAGGATGGCGAGAATTGCGAAGGAATAACTAAATGGGCGGTGAATGACGTGCCAGAGATTAAAAACCTGCTTGGTGCGCGACAAAAATAAAATGCGCTTGGACAGCGATGCCTGCTTGCGCGCGGTTTGAATCGCATATTCCAATTCGGGATTGCCTGTTCGGAGTAGTCCAAACAACGAAATCAACCATGCGCCAAATCCCGCGGCGCGCAAGCGCAGCCAGGAAACCTGGAAAGGGCGTTTGAGGTCCAGAAAAATCATCCAGCAAAGTGCCGCTACGATGGGTGTGCGCGCGACCTGCTCCGGAGATGGCAAGGCAAAAAGATCGATGAGTGTCGTGCCGATCTTGTCGTGCTTATCCTCGGCGTTCCAACGAAGTTGCACTTCCGCCTCCTGAATTTCCTTGATGGTCAGTTCGGCGGCGTTCAACGATCTGGGAATTTGCGAATACAAATACCGACCGATAAATCCGCTCAGCGTCACGGCGGTCATGATCCAGAACGCCATGCCTGCAATTCCTCCAAATTTAAAGGAAGAATGCAGAGCGATAACCAGCGGAGCCGCGGTTCCCAATATGACGTGGAAATCAAGCCAATGGCGCGAATTTCCCTGCTTGCCGAGCCATCCCCACCGCTTGCGAAGCGGGTAAAGAAAAATAATAAAAAACATGAGCACGCCGAGCATGCCCATGTTCACGCCGATCGTGCCGCTGGGCCGCAAGATCATATGTTTTGGTGAAAAAGGACGATCTTTCCAGCTCGTTGTGTAGTAATCGAAGCCGTAGACCAGGAACGCGCCAACGAACGTCATGGAAATAATCCATGCGACGAGCAGCCGCATCCGATGTCTTTTTTCAGACGCTTCTTTGCCGTACAACATGCTCTGAACGGCTGTGGATTGACTCGCAATTTGGCTCATGGCAGTTTTCCCATCTCCTCATGAATGTCGACGTTAAATCTCTTGTAATCCGAAAAGCGGTGTTGATTGCGCCAGTGCTGGCGCGGCGTTTCCACTTCGATCACGGCGGATTCGGCAACCCAGATGGATTCGGCGGGATCGCGAAAACTATGCGGCACATAGCGCACTTCGCTGCGCATGCCCGCCAGTCCCAGGTCGCTCAAGCCGTTATCCACAATGGCTTCCAGTTTTACGATGGAGCCCGTTTGCGGATCGACCCAAAGCGTGCCGGACATGGGCAGCGGATAATTTTTTCCGCGCAAGCGCAGAGTTGCCGGCGATGTTCCGCCCGCCACCGGCGAGAAATGAAGCTTGGCGTATGTGACCCCATCGAGCGTTTCCGCGCCCGCCGGCTCGAACACGTAGCTCGTTTCGTACATGGGATGCGCCACGAGCAGCAGGCTGGCGAAGCCCGTGGTGACCAGCAGCGTGCGCGCAGGATCTCGATACGCCGGATTGCGAGTCTCGCGGATTTCATTAAATTCTAAATTTCCGCTCGCGCTGGTGGCCTGAAATTGATAATCGAAGGCCGAGTTTTCGCGATAAATCGTGTGGCCGCTATTGTTCAGAACAAATTGCGTGACCGATTCCTTGCAGGTCAGGTCAGAAAATTTATCGAAATATTCCTGCACATATTTTCTTGCCAGCGTCAACGTATCCTGCGACGGGGAACTGGCGGCTATGATTTCGCCCGGCGCGGCTTGCGCGTGGCACGTTCCGCTCATTGCCGCGAATACAAATACAAGGATCAAGGCGAGCCACGCGCTCGGCCTGGCGGTTGCTCGATGCCCATTTTTTGCGATTTGTATTTTCCGCATCATTTGCGCAGCGAACCTCCGAACCGGTAGCCGAACGTAAAGTTCGTCTGCTGGTAATTCATGGTCGTGCCCATGTTCCAGCTGAACAGCCCTTCAAAAAAGTAGCGAGGTCCAATCGTCCAATCCACGGTGCTGGCCACGAATTTTGAAGAGGAGTTCGTGCTGAAGCTGGAAGTGAGGTGCTGCACTCCCCCTTGCAATTGCACGTGAAATCGCTCGGCGACAGCTCGCGAAAGAGAAATGAACTGGTAATTCCCCTGGCCGAAAGAACTGTTGAATTTCGTGTAGCGGATATCCATTTGCAATCCGGTCCTCGGGATTTCGCCAAGCGTCAGTCCGTACATTTGATTCCAGGAAGATGCCGAGTCCGTGCTGTTTTTGCTGCGGCCTATATCGGTGGAAATTCCAATTCGGAAAGGAAGATCGACATGAACGCCGCCGCTCAATCCCTGGAACAGATATTGATCCAGCAAACCCAGGCTGATTAATGCCGGATCGAACGTGGGCAGGTTGCGCAGATAATTGTGATTCAAATTGAACGCTAAAAACTTGATGGGCTGGAACCGCACGCTCGAAAAACTCTGCGTAAGACCCGCGTTATACACTGTGCCGCCAAGCGCCGTTCGCCCCTTATCCAATTGCAGCGAATTGAAAACAGAGAAAATGTGTCCCACTGAAATATTATTCTCGGCAAAAGCGAATTCACGCGCGATGTGCCAGGCAATGCTGGTGGCCGCCAAACCAAACGTGTCGCTGAACCGCAGGTGATCGAAATCTCCCTTTTCATAGTTCACGAAAGTTCCCGCGATATTCTGATTCGGTGCGTAACTCCAGGAAGTCGGATCGGGTGTCGAACCGCCAAAGAATCCCGTTGTCAGGTGGCTGGCGACGCGGTAGCCAAAATATCCGCCGTCAATCGTGCTCAAGCTGGGCGCATACGGCAGGTACAAACGGCCCACGCCCATCGTGATGATGGAATCAGGATTCTGGTAATAGAGGCCCAGGTGAT
>DATAPT010000499.1:0-2847 GCA_036265065.1 Candidatus Acidiferrales bacterium
CCTCACCGTACGCCACTAGCGTCAATGGATGGGAGCGCAAGTCTTCCGGGAAGCCGTCGAATTGGTCGTGGCGAATGCATTCTTTCGCGTGGATGAACACTGGGCCGGGCAACGGAAATGGCGCAGGTCGGTCATAAATACTCCTCGTGATTAAATTCGAGGAATATCCTGCGCGATGTTTTGAGGGCTATCTATCAGCTATCGGTTGTCAAACTCAGATTTAAATAGTGGAGAGTTGCTCGCGACGGCCCGTGGCATATTCCTTCAGGGCGGCGTTCGCACTGCTGATCGTTTTCAGCGCGTCGACAATTCTGGGCAGATCGGCGCCTCGAACGACGATATAGAGCTCATCTTCGCCCAGCCCGGTATAGACGCGATTGCCGATGCAGCCCAGGCTGGTAAGAGTTCCGTGCCGAAGCGCAGCGGGAAGTGCCATGCAAGTGGGCCTGCCCAGCGCAGGAGCACCGCTGCCAACACCCGCACGACCCGTAGCCTCGTTGAGAAGCATCGCGCTAACTGGTTTGCACGCGAACAGAACGACGTCTGGACTGGAAGTCGCTTCGCCGAGCGGCGAATACAGAATGGCTTTAGGCGTTTTAACAAGGCGCGGGATCTGTGGAACCTCCTCGGGCTTCACGTAGCCCAGGTCAAACATCATCTTGAGCGTCTGCTCAGTTTCCTTTTCGCGCTCGGGCGAAAGAGGAATGTTGTGTGTATAGGCTCCCACCGCACAATTGAAATGATTCTGCGGGAGAGTGTAAAAGGTGCGGCCTTCCGCAGCGAGACGCCAAAAACTACAGCCTGAAGGCTCCGTGCCCTCGAATTTCGTTGTAGAGGCGGGCTCGGCGTCCAGGAATGACACAGCAACCGGGCGGCGACCCAGCTTCACGACGGACGCAATTTGGCGTTCGAAATCGTGCCAAGTAGAAGATGCGCTCACGCTGGTTCTCCTTGATTAGTTTGGAATTAGGAAGGATAGCACAGGAGTGCAATGAAGAATTCAATGGTGAAATCGCGCAAAGCCGCATGAAACCTGCACGTTTTGCACATGCCATCAAAAAAAGTGCATTTTTTCAGGGATTTTTGCGGTTTTGCCCTTGCGTTATAGAAATGCGTTCGCTATATTCCCAAACGGCCCGAGTCTTTTCCTTGAAAAATAGGGGTTTTTTGCTCAGGCTGGCCTCGATTGTTCGGGGTGGATAGATAAATCAGGAGGATAAGCAGACTAAATGGCAGCTAAGCCACTGAGCAAGACAAAGATCGTTTCGCACATCGCCGAAAAACTCGGCACGTCGAAGAAAGTAGTCACGACTTTCTTTGAAGAACTCCACAAGCTGGCCGTGAAAGAAGCCAAGGGCAGCGCGGGGAAGTTCGTGATTCCTGGAATCGGCCGCGTGGTAAAGGCGCATCGCAAGGCGCGCATCGGCCGCAATCCTCAGACGGGCGAACAGATCAAGATCAAGGCGAAGACGGTTGTTCGTCTACGCCCGGCCAAGGTGCTGAAAGACGCCGTTCTGAAGTAGTTTTTTCCCGCCAGGGAAGAACCAAATTCAAACCCCCGGATCGCCTGTTTGCTTCAGGCTGCCGGGGGTTTATCTTTTTCTGATGTGTGTTGCGGCAACGAAAACGCAATCAGGTTGCGGCTACAGAGTCTTCACGTAGGCGATAACGTCCTTCACTTGCCCCGGCTCCAACACGTCCTTGAAGGGCGGCATCAACTGGTCGCCATTTTCGATCCAAGCCTTCAGGCTCTCGTCCGTGATCTTGTTGCCGTTCACACTAAATGTGCTGCGCTTGGAAATTCCCTTCAGACCCGGACCAATCTTTTTCTGGTCGCTGGTATCAAAATGGCATATCGAGCATTTCTGCTGAAAGATTCCTTTGCCGCGTGAAACTGCGGCTGCGTTACCACCTGCGGCCGGCTTTTTCGCGGATTCCTGCGCCAGTGCGAGACCAACGCAAAATAGCGCGGTGCAGGCTCCTGCTGTGGCCAAGCTTTTGAAGAAGCGATTCACGTATCCCCCTGACTCAATCTTGCAATCCTAGTATTCTCTCCATTCCCGAAAATATTTTCCACTCGCAAGTGCGTGAACCGGCGGATGAGTTTGCCGGGAGCTCGTCATTGTGTTCCTTAGCGTACTCAATGCCTCGCGGTGCGAGACTTTGGGTCAGCCTCGTCTGGAAACCTGCTGCAAGGGTTGGCTTCTGTTCGATGCATTTCGAGATAGAATTCGCCGAAGCATCTGCGGAGGTACGATGATCGATCGTCGCGGATTTCTTTCAACTATAGCCGGAGCGGCGGCCGTGGCCGGAACGCCTCTGCCGGAAGCCTGCAAAGATCTGCTGGGCCAAGCGCCCGCAAACCTGCCGGACAAATCGCTCTACGACAAAGACGAAGAGGCGTATTGGGGCGAACTGCGGAAACAGTTCCTGATTCCCGAAGACGAAGTGTATTTGAACAACGGTACGGTGGGATCTTCGCCGGCACCGGTGCTGCGCGCGGTTTTCGAAGGCTATCGCGAGTCCGAGCGGCTGGCACAAAGCGATCCCGAGGACTATCCAATCTGGGGATATGGTCCCTGGAACGAATTTCGCGGTCCGCTTGCGGCGTTTGTGGGCTGCACGCGCGATGAAATTGCTCTGCTGCGCAACGCGACCGAGGCGAACAGCTACATTGCGAACGGAATCGACTTGAAGGCTGGCGACGAAGTGCTGATGACGGATCAGGAGCATCCCGGCGGAGAGCATCCGTGGAATTTACGCGCGAAACGCTACGGAATCGTAGTGCGAAAGGTAACATTGCCGCGCCCCGTGCCCAACGCAGCGACCGTGCTGAATTTGTTTAGC
>DATAPT010000500.1:0-2847 GCA_036265065.1 Candidatus Acidiferrales bacterium
CAAAAGATAGAGATGACCCGTTGCCGGATAGTGAAATGATTCCTTCTCCGGGGGTGGTGATAGGTCAATTTTTTCTGACAGAGTGCCAATTTCTAACACCTCACGCTCGATGGTCCAACCACGGGCTGCGCGGTTGGCGACCACGTAAATCGTGCCTTTTCTCGCCGGACCGGCCACCGGGGCCTTGAAAATGGCATAGCCCGCCGATGCGGAATTCTGAGAAATTCCTAGAACTCCGAACTCTGCTTTTATTGGGTCTCCGAGTGCCGCTTTGGCTGGTGTTGAGTGAGACAGGAGATTCATTGCCTCCGCGAAAGCGGGATTCAAGCGGAGTCGAACGTCATTTAAATAGAATAAAAAAAGTCCAGCCATGAGGGCGCCGGCGGCGATCGCAGCGAGACGGCGATTTTCCGCAAGACCTGTCTGGGCGTCGACAGGCTGCTCGCGCACACTAGAGTGGAATAGTGAGAAAGACATGCGGTTTTTGTATTGTAGTTATTTTATTGAATATTAATTATAACATTTACAGTCATTACTTAATCAGATATCGAGCTCCCTTGTTGCCCAACTTAACAGCTTTTGCAGCGCAGGGGCGCACTACTTTAGAGCATAAATGTCATATGTAAGATTAGTTCCGACGCGCTCGCCCACCGCGACTGCCTGCAATCGTGTGAGCCACGCGTAACGCGAATCGCCGGTCTCAAAGAGGGGTGCAGCACGAAGAGATGCGCCGGAGGCTGTGGTGTGTCCGATGCCGTTGTAAGTCACCAATATGAACGCCCCGTCATCCGTTTTGAGTGTGAGGCGAACATCAAGCCGGTAGCTTCCATCTGCACGGTTGGTGATCCAATCTCCAGACGGCGTCTGTACCGTCGCCTTTACACGCGGGCCTTCGAAGCGGCCGCCAACGATCTGCACAATTGTGCGCGTCCCTTGCGGGCCGGATTCGACAACGGTGCGGGCGCCGGTTTCGGCACTCAGCCTGCCGAGATATTCGAATTCAGGAGCGCTTGGTTTCTCGCCGGCAGTATTGGGCTTCGAAGCGGGCGGGCTGGGCGCGCTCGTGGAAGTCTGAGCGAAAGAGGACTGACCGCAGATCGTCATTCCGAGGCAAATCAGCAACGCAGTTACGATACGCATCGTCCCTCCTGGATTGAAAGGCTGATTATAGCCAGGACGCCGCAAGCAATACGAGTTGAATTGGAATTTCTAGACAGACCGGAAAAGCGGGCCTATGGGAATGGGAGAATCCACCGCATACGAACTTTCCGATTGGAAGTCACCGCAAGAATGGCGAAGACATGCTCCCTCGCCGAATTGCGCGAATAAATTATCGAGGCTTGGCAAGGGATACACGCCTTACATTGGGAAATCTACGATGTTCCATTCGCTCTGATTTGTGCCATCGCCTGCTCAAATTTCTTTATGTTATCGGGGGAATCGGCTTCTTCTCCCGCTTTCGAAGACTCATCTTCCTGTTCGGTGAGCGTGCGAAGTATCAGCATGACACAGACCTTGCACCAAATTATTTTGCGTCCGGGTGGCGGGGAGACCAGTCGGCGGGCGGAAAATCTACAGGCCAAAACGATTTGTGAGGAACGGTAAACGCGAGTCCAATATTCGATGCCGCACCATTCCCTTCCTGATGGGCGACAAGACACTCCACCGCCTTTTTGCTTTGCATGTTGGAAAGTACAAGTCTTTGCCCCTTCTTAACAGGGTTGCGGAGCGAAAGCAGGCAGCCAAAAGCGCTGATTGATATTGTGTTTGTTTCTTCGCCAAATCGCGTTCCTTCGCTGTTGTATCCGGAAACGCTGACCTTGATTTGCATGGCCACTCGCTGCGCTTTTCTGCGATTTGCCGCTGCCCATGTGGAGATGAGAAACCGTGATAGCCAGCTATCCAGAAGCTGAAACTCCACTCCTTCCATGGAGGTAAACTCCAACGCCACGCCCTTGCGAGGACCAACCCGTACAACCCTAGCCAAGGCCCGTATGTGGTCGCCGTCTTTACTAAGTGTTACGACAACCTCAGACTCCAATGGTAATTCGTGGTCCGTCTCCACGAAACACCCCCCACGGCTGATGTCAACCAGGTTTGACTTGATGGGCCGGCCATTATCAGTTGGCAAAATCTCAACTTGGGGAGGCGCGGACAACTGGTAACGCGGATTTGCTCGGCGTTCCACGCGGGGATTGTGACTGGATTGCCTTTCAAAGCTCTCTGAATTCTGTGAAATCTGGCGGCCCATAAAAACTTGCCCTTCCTTTGGTTCATCGTTCAGAGGCCTGTGCCATCGGAAAGCACATCCGCCATCAGCGTGCCTGAAATTTTTGCCGCATCTAACGCGCGCTTTGAATGCATGTGTGGTTTCCGCTCCAGGAATCTTGACAGACGATTCGGTGCCGCTCGTAAACGGATGCGTCATTGTAATTTGGACAATTGAGCGTCAGGCTACAGACTGGGGATTCAGAATTGTGCCGAACTGGAATGACCGGCCCATTTTTTTGATTTTATTCTGGGCAATCACCACGCCACATTCTTGACAGGATACTATCCACGCTGCCATCCAATCTCCCGCGACGACCGCAGGAAATCCTATATTTCTAAATGATTCTGAGTGAGTTTACGGAGGACGGAGCGCGAAGAAAATACGGGAAATGTTGTATTAACACTTATGCTACAGAGAAAAACTTTTCCTGTACCCGAAACGGTAGGCACCATAAAAGCGCAAGGCCGCAATGCATTGTTGTCCCTCAGAAGAGCAATTAAAACCAGTTTTCGATTGAAAGGACGACTTAGTTTCGAGGCTCAGCCACGACTCTTTCCCAGGGCGGAGGAATTTTT
>DATAPT010000501.1:0-2330 GCA_036265065.1 Candidatus Acidiferrales bacterium
ATGGCGTCGATCAATCAGCACCGCAAGAAGAGTCTTCAATCTCGCTGGAGCGCCTGAAATTTGAAGTCCCGGATCGCTCCGGAATGCCCGCGTTACAAAAATACGCACATCTTATTATTCCCGGCGACGGTTACCGCATTGTGGGCTCGACGGAAGCCAGTCGCGGATGCAAGCATCAGTGCCGCCACTGCCCCATCGTTCCGGTATACAACGGCGTTTTCCGGATCGTGCCCCGAGAAATTGTCCTTGAAGACATCCGCCGCCAGGTATCCGCAGGTGCGCAACATATTTCGTTCGGCGACCCGGACTTTTTTAATGGCATAGGTCACGCCATTCCGCTAGTCGAACAATTCCATCGCGAATTTCCCAGTGTGACCTATGACGTCACCATAAAAATCGAGCACCTGAGAAAATACGAAGAGCACTTGCCTAAATTAAAAGAAACCGGTTGCCTGTTTGTGATTTCGGCGGTGGAATCTGTAAACGATACATTTCTTGCGGCCCTGGAAAAGGGCCATACGCGCGCGGATTTCTTGCAGGTCGCCGCCACATTTCGCAATTTGGGCCTGACTTTGCATCCCACTTTCGTTCCGTTTTCACCGTGGACCACCGTCGAAGATTATCTGGATCTGTTGCGCGTTTTACATGAAGAGCAGCTCACAGAAAATGTAGCTCCCATTCAGCTCGGCATTCGCCTGTTGATTCCAGCGGGCTCGCGCATGCTGGAACTCGAAGAAATCACCCGAGCGATTGGGCCCTTTGATCCTCAATCGCTGGTATATCCGTGGCGGCACTCCGACCCCCGCGTGGACGCATTGAGTGAGGCAGTCCAGGAAATTACGGCCGCGGCCGACCGGGACAACTTATCGCGCACGATGGCTTTCGAACGCATTTGGACCGCTGCGCACCGCGCCGCCGGAGTCGAGCCGTCAGCGCTTTCACGCACTCAAACCGCCCAGGCCGTTCCATTCCTGAGCGAGCCCTGGTATTGCTGCGCGGAACCGACAACCGACCAGCTGATTTCCATTGGCCGCCCGAAACCAGTAGTCAGCAATCCGACCTTGTCCGCAGACGGTTTTGTTTGAAGCTGAAAGATGTCATTAGCAATGGACGCTCCATCCACAAATCCCTCGAAGCGATTGCTGCTGTTCACCAATAAACTCGGCTACCAGACGCGCAGCTTTGAAGCAGCCGCTCAAAAACACGCCACCGAAATCATCTACGTTACTGACCGCTGTCATCAGTTGGAAGATCCTTGGGGCGACCGAGCCATCGCGGTGCGCTTTGAATCTGCGCAGTCCGCGGCCGCCAGCGTGGTTGCAGCGCTGAACGGCAAAAGCATCGATGGAATACTAGCCTTGGGAGATTCACCATCCGTCGCTGCGGCGTACACCGCACGCGAACTGGGAATTCCTTACAATCATCCAGCTTCGGTGGAAGCTTGCCGCTCAAAATTGCGCATGCGCGAAGTGTTCCGCGAAGCTGGCCTGAAAACACCATGGTTTCGCGTCATCAACCTTGATCCATTGCCCGAACCGGAACTGTTGGGGATTTCTTATCCGTGCGTTTTGAAGCCGCTCTCGCTTTCCGCCAGCCGCGGCGTAATTCGCGCGAACAATCGCGACGAATTTGTTGCCGCGGCACAACGCATTCGCAATCTGCTCGAGTCGCCAGAAGTCCGCGCGACTCGTGAAGCGCATCTCGATCAAATTCTAGTTGAGGGTTACATTTCGGGCAGAGAAGTTGCCGTCGAAGGCCTGCTGCCTGATGGCGTTCTTAGGGTTCTGGCGATTTTCGATAAGCCCGACCCGCTGGAGGGCCCGTACTTCGAAGAAACAATTTATGTGACGCCATCCAGCCTCACTCAATCGCAGCAACTCGCAATTCAAAAATGCACTCAGGACGCCGCGCGCGCCATCGGCCTTACACGCGGCCCTGTACATGCTGAATTTCGTATCCACGGCAATGGAGAAGCGGGCGCGGAAGTCTGGCCGCTGGAAATTGCCGCCAGGCCCATCGGGGGATTGTGCGCTCGAGCTTTGCGCTTCGTTGAAAGTGAAAATCAAGCCCTCGAAAACGAAAACGCGCATGAACCGGCGAGCATAGTACTGGAAGAACTGCTGCTGCTCCACAGTTTAGACTTGCAGGTAGGTGTCTGGATGCGCGAACGAACGGCCTCCGGCGTGATGATGATTCCGGTGCCCAGCAGCGGAATACTGGAAAGTGTTCAGGGAGAAGAAGCCGCGCGCGAGACTCCTGGAATCACCGAATTGCTAATTACCGCGCGCCTGCATGATTACATCGAGGCATGGCCGGAAGGCGCCAGCTAT
>DATAPT010000502.1:0-1995 GCA_036265065.1 Candidatus Acidiferrales bacterium
TTGCGATAGAGAAAAACCTGGTGGCCGCGCGTGTGGCCTGGCGTAGGGATCAGCAGGAGATCATTGTCGATTCCTATGGAGGCGGTCCCAGTGATGACGCGTTCGATGCCGCGCGTGGCCACGCCTTCGCCTTCGTGCAGAACGCGCGGGCAGTGGAAGTGCGCGGCGAATTTGGCGTGGTCGGCGATGTCGTCGCGATGCGACAGCAGCATGAGATTCACGCCACCCATTTCTTCGATGCGTTTTACGAGGGGAGCGTTGAAGCGCGGCGAATCGACGAGCACGTTGCCGCCCTGCTCGGGAGGGCGAACAATCAAATAGGCCCACGCGCCAAAGCTCGATTCCGCGGTGAAGCCGCAAAAATAAACGTCGTCCACGACGTGAACGGGGAAGGCCGAGACGCCGGAGCGCGCATTTAAATTGGACACGGTGCCGATGGAAGCCGTGGGGCACGCGACAAGGGCCATGAACGCGCGGTGAAGTTCGCCGGGATTTTGCGGCTGCTTATAGACACTCGATTTGCCGCCGTGGTCGCGAAAATTGGCGGGCGCGATCTGGCGGCAGGCATCGCAGTCGATGCAACTTTCTTCGACATAAAATTCGCCTGCGACATTTTGCGGAAGCCGGTGGTTAATTTGGGCCATAAGGTTGTGCCATCGTTTTGTGCCGCTTCCTATTGGATTCGGCTCGGCTGCGAAAGTCGCAGTAAATGGTGAGCGCGACAGACTTCACTCGTCCCGCCACCAAAATACCTTATAATCCTTCCGGCCTGAAGGGCGGGCGAATTTTTGTTACGGATCACCAGCGAGGTGGGGCATTGGCGGCAAAATCGAAGAATGTGAAATCCAAATCGCGGGGCAAATCCGCTCCGGTGAAAAGTCCGGTGGTGCGCCGGAAAAAATTGAAGGTGGCGATTGCCGGATTCGGCACCGTGGGCAGGTCCGTGGCGAAAATATTGGGCCAGGAAGCGAGCGAAACGTTTGAGCTGACGCACATTTTTAATCGCGACGTGGCGCGCAAGAAAGTGGACTGGGTTCCCGCGAGCGTGCGCTGGACGGAAAGCATCAACGAAGTGCTTTCCTCGGACATCGATATTTTTGTGGAGCTGGCCGGAGGAATCAAGCCGGCGGGCGACTGGATTCGCAAGGCGCTGCGCGCCGGGAAATCGGTGGTCACGGCAAATAAACAATTGATCGCCGAAAGCGGTTCAGAGCTGGTGGAACTTGCGCGCGAGGAAGGCAGGCGCCTGGAATTTGGCGCATCGGTCGCGGGGGGAATCCCGGCGATCATGGGGATTCACGATGGGCTGGCGGGCGATCGGCTTTTTAAAATCGCGGGCGTGCTCAATGGCACATGCAATTTTATTTTGACGAAGATGGAAGCGACGGGAGCGAGCTTTGAATCGGCGCTGCGCGAAGCGCAAGAGTTGGGATACGCCGAAGCCGATCCGACGGCCGATGTGGAAGGCTATGATGCGCGGGCGAAGCTCGTGATTCTGGCACAGGCCGGATTGCGCGTTCGCGTGCAAAGCAAGCAGATTCCGTGCTGGCCGATTTCCGCGGTTGAGGCTGTCGATTTTGCATATGCGCGGGAATTGGGCTGCACGATCCGGCAAATTTCTTTGGCCAAAAAAGAAACGGAAGATGGGTTGAGCGTGCACGCATTTGTGCGGCCTGCGCTCGTGCCCACTGCTTCGCTCGTGGCGCATGTGGAGGGAAGCAAAAATCTGGTGATGGCCACGGGACAATATGCGGGACAGATGGTGTTTTCCGGCTTTGGTGCGGGCGGCGATCCTACGGCTGTGGCCGTGATTTCCGATCTGTGGTCCATCGCGCGCGGCGGCACGGCTGCACCCGGAACTGCGCATGAAGTGGAAACGCCGAAGGATGTGAGCGGCGAATTTACCGCGCCATATTATTTGCGTTTTGTGGTGAAAGACAGGCCCGGGATTATCGCGGCTGTTGCGACGGTGTTGTCGCGTTACGGCATTGGCAT
>DATAPT010000503.1:0-4932 GCA_036265065.1 Candidatus Acidiferrales bacterium
AATTCCGGAGACGCGCGCGTATATTTGCGGTTTGGCGCTGTCATCACCGAGTTGCTCTTTGTGGCGAAGGCTTCAGCGGATACAATGATTTTCAGTTGAAAATCGGCTTTTGACGGCTTGAGGAAAGACCGGATCATGAACAAAAACAATCGTCAGGAAAAATACAGCAATAGAAAGCTGGTCCATTGCGCGCGGTAGTCACGGGCGGCGCTGGATTTCTGGGATCGCATCTTTGCGAATACCTTCTCAATCGCGGATGGGAAGTTCTTGCCATCGACAATTTGGTGACGGGCACTCCCGCCAACCTGCGCCATTTTCCAAAGGACGCTCCATTTAAAATCATGCAGCACGACGTCAGCAAATTTATTGACGTCCCTGGCCCCGTTGATTACGTCTTGCACTTCGCTTCGCCGGCCAGTCCGGTCGACTATCTGAAGCTTCCAATTCAAACGTTGAAAGTAGGTTCTTTAGGAACGCATAACACGCTTGGATTGGCGCTGGCAAAAAATGCCAAATATTTTCTGGCGTCCACGTCGGAGTGCTACGGTGATCCGCACGTCAGCCCGCAGCCGGAAACCTATTGGGGCAATGTGAATACGGTCGGCCCGCGCGGAGTTTATGACGAGGCCAAACGCTTCTCCGAAGCCATTACCATGGCCTATCACCGCGCCAAGGGCCTGGACACGCACATCGTCCGAATCTTTAATACCTACGGCCCGCGCATGCGCCTGAACGATGGCCGCGCTCTGCCGAATTTCGTTCATCAGGCCTTAACCGGACAGCCCATCACGGTTTACGGTACCGGGAAGCAGACGCGAAGCTTCTGCTACGTCTCCGATCTGATCGAGGGCATTTATCGCCTGATGATGTCCGACGAGCATGAACCGACGAACATCGGAAATCCGCATGAGATTACGATTCTAGAATTCGCCGAACGCATTCGCAGCCTGATGGGAGTGACAGCGCCGATCGTCTTCGAGCCTTTGCCGCAGGATGATCCCAAACAGCGCTGCCCGGACATTACCAAGGCTCGGCGCGTGCTGGGATGGGAACCTAGGGTGAACTTGGAAGAGGGTTTGAAAATAACGCTGGAGTCGTTCAAGAAACAGTTTGCAGAAACGCAAGTTGGGTAGACTCAGTAGGACAGGCTTCAGCCTGTCTTTTTTTGACTTTCGGTCATCTCCACAAAATTCAAAAGCAGACAGGCTGAAGCCTGTCCTACTGTCCGGCACTTACTGCAACAGTATCGGGCCGTCCAAAACTCATATATTCAAATCCCAACTCCCGCATCTCTGCGGGACGCAACATATTGCGGCCATCAATCACCAGAGGGCGCGCCATTTCTTTTCGAATGCGCTTCCAATCGAGCCGGCGATACTGCTCCCACTCTGTGAGCACGAGCAAGGCGTCGGCTCCGCGCGCAATTTCATAGGGGTCCGTGGAGTAGCAAATATCTGGAAACACGGCTCGCGCTCGCTCCATTCCCTCCGGGTCCGTCGCGCGCACATGGGAACCTTCCGCCAGCAGACGCCGAATGACTTCGATCGCGGGCGCCAAACGAATGTCATCTGTGTTGGGCTTAAATGCGATGCCCAGAACGCCAATCTGCTTTCCCTTCATGACCCACAACGCCTTCTTCACTTTTTCCAGCAGGCGATCCACGCGCTGCCTGTTCACGCGCTCGGCTTCCTTCAGCAAACCAAAATCGACGCCTGCACGATCGGCAAGTTTAATGAAGGCCTGAATATCTTTCGGTAGACAAAATCCACCGAAGCCGAGGCCTGCCTTCAGGAACTGCCCGCCGATACGCGGATCGAGGCCCACAGCACGCGTCACTTCCTCCACGTTTCCGCCGAGGCGTTCGCACAAATCGGCGAGCACGTTCGCATAGGAAATCTTCAATCCCAGGAAGGAATTCGACGCATGCTTGATCAGTTCAGCGCTGGCGATGGTCGTCACCACGAAATCAGGAGTCGCTACAGGGGGACAATTTGGCTGATGCACAGGGCAGCGAAAACGGCCTTCCAGAATTGGACTGTATAACTCGCGCAACTGCTGCTCGCTTTCCTTTTCCTCGACGCCGACAACAATGCGGTCTGGATGAAAGAAATCTTCGACAGCCGTTCCTTCGCGCAAAAATTCGGGATTGGAGGCCACGCGAAATTTTGCACCGGGATTTGTCGCGTACACTTCCAAAGCCTTTTTCAGTTGCTCACCTGTCTGCGCAGGCACGGTGCTTTTCTCAATCACAAGTTTTGGAGTGCGCGATTCTTTTGCGATCATGCGCGCAACGTTGTCGATGGCCGATAGATCCGCCTCGCCCGTTTCGGTTGGCGGAGTGCCCACACAAATAAAAATGACGTCTGATTCGCGCACAGCCTCGCCGGCATCCGCCGTAAAGCGCAACCGGCCATCGCGCACCGCGCCTTCCAGCACCTTGTCCAGGCTCGGCTCATAAATTGGAATTTTGCCAGCCTGCAGCGCGGCGATTCGCGCTCCGTCGTTATCCGTGGCGATGACATGGTGCCCCGCCTCAGCCAGGCAACTTCCCGACACGAGTCCAACATATCCACAGCCAATGACCGCCAGTTTCACGCTAATTCTCCCTTACGGCAGAACATCTCGTTTAACACCCATGCGAACAGATTCTCGCCGATTCTTCCTACGAACAAAAGCGCCTTTCTATTTTTAGTTGCTGTGCCAAAACATGGAGAGGATTCAAGGCTAAAATTTCGATGTCCAGCACGGCGTAGAAACGATGAGATAAGCTCAGCCATCTCTCCGCAGTTCTCCTCTTTTCTCTGTGTCCTGTTTGCTAAAGCTTTTTTTTCTGGATGGGAAGTCAAAGACTTAACACAGAGGACACAGAGAGAAGAGGAGAAATCCTGAGGATTCGGCAGTGTGATTCATGTGTTTGCGAATGAAATTGGTCTTCTTAGCCAATCTCACCGACCGTATCTGCGGTTGTTCAGGTCCCATCCATTCCCAGGCATCTCCGCTTTTCTCTGCTTTTCTCCTCTTTTCTCTGTGTCCTCTGTGTTAAGAAGGCGTGAAGCCATTCCGACACGTAAGACATTACGAAATTCCTGGCTTCGCATGGAATGACAAGGAAGAATGATGAGCCAATTCAAGAGCGATTTTTTGGAAGGATGGATCCACCAGAAATCAAACCGCGCAAAGCCAACAACAGGATTCGCGGTTGCCGCAAGGCGATGCTCCAGAGTATGCGTGAAGCTTCGTCGCGAGTGTATTGGCTGAGCGAGCGCTTCGTGGAATCGCTCATCAAATCGACCAGGCGGCTGTAATCGGCCTGCTTGAATTGGTGAATCGTCTTGCGGATGAGCAGGTGAAGATCGAGTTCCTTGCGCAGCGAACGCAGTTCGCCGCTTTCCCCGCCATTTACGATGGATTCGCTGACGCCGATGGCGCCCCGAAAACCTGTGACGATTCCGCCCACGGTGGAAACTTTTACCTGTCCCGCAGCGTCGCCAACCAGGAACACGCGGCCCGCGCCCACTCGCCTTTCGACAGGGGTCCAGCGGTCATAAACAGGAATTTTTGCGCCCTGGTATCCGAGAGGAGTGAAACCGCGCTTCTCCATAAAGCGTTCGAGGCAGCGGCGAGTCTCCTGGCCATCCTCGCCGATCAAACCCAGGACCGCGCGTTCGCTCGATTCCGGAATCAACCAATAAAAGTAGGGCGTATCGTCTGGAACGAACCAGACGCGCACCGTATGCTGCGACATGTCCGCAGGTACGCGCACAATGGCCTGAACCAGAGGTACGGTAGGCTGCCGGGGCCATCCAGCGCTTTGCGCAACGCGCGAAAGCGCGCCGTCGGCGCCCACCACCACATCCGCGTGCAACTCTTCCGCCTGCCCGCCCTGGGCTCGTTCGACGCTGACTCGCAGCCCGGTGCCATTACTTTGCAGGCCCATGAAACGATTGCCGAAAGAAACTTTGGCGCCATTCTTTTGGGCATCGTCCGCGAGGTTTCGAATCAGGCGAGACCTCTCCACAATCAAATCGGGGCGATCCAGCGGGACCTGCGCGCTGCGGCCATCGGTGAACAATTCAAATTTGCGGATTTCGTTGACGACGGCGGCTTCGCCGAGTTTACCCAGCAAAGTGCGCATGTGGCTGGTAACGATCAGCGTTCGCGGCGTAGGGTCAAGCTGGTCAGCCCGCTCCAGCACTTCCACGGGGCAACCGGCCCGCGCCAATAGCGATGCTGTATAAAAACCGGAAGCCGAACCGCCGATCACGGCGACTTGCGGCCCGGTTTTGTGGCCTGCCCCTTTTTTATTTCCTTGCTGCAGTGTGACCTTCCCCCGCTTCCATGTCCTGCTTATCGCACGCCAATTGCGCATCGACACGGAAGCGCTTCCTATTTCGGTTCTTCCTGAGGACGAATGACGAGGCCTGACGCCCAAGGACGGCCGCTAGCGCTCCCCTGTTACAGGATAGAAGCAGCCAGATAACCGCGTACCCCCACGCAGAAATCCCATCGCCGACCCAAAACTGTGACAGAGCAGTATAGCCAAACCGCGACATAAGGCAAAGCGGAAGGCGACATCCCGACCGAGAAAAATGTTACGTCACGCTTTTCGTTCAGAAGTCGGGATAAGTGCAGGTCCGAAACATAATTTGCACATGAGTTATATCGCGGCAATCCTCTTCCGCCAAACCCCAGCTATTCCGTCGGGGACCGCTGGAATAGGAAATTCACGGAAGCAAATGAATTGCCTGAAAAGCGGCGGAAGCGTACGATGCGCGGGCCGTAATTTTGAATACGGATTGTTTAATTGCGCTAACGGGCGCGAAGTATACAATTTATTTCGTTGTTGAAAAGAAATCAGGGGGAAGCAATGAAGTTGAATGTGGGCTTGATCGGGCTTGGGCGTCTTGGAAAAGTCTATGCGCGCGATTTAGC
>DATAPT010000504.1:0-3190 GCA_036265065.1 Candidatus Acidiferrales bacterium
TGGTACTGGCAATCATTCATTTCGGTCATTCAATACGCCGTGGAAAAAACTTTTCGCGAACGGCTCGGTCTGGGCCCTGATTCTCAGCTATCTGTGCCATGGCTACACGCCCTACATTTATTTTACCTGGTTTTTTATTTATCTCACCCGAGTGCGAGGTTTCACCCTTGTAAAAGGAGGGTTGTGGAGCGCTACGCCCTTCATCGTGATGACCTTCATGGCCCCGCTTGGCGGATGGCTTTCCGATAAAGCTGTGATTCGCATCGGCCGCCGCCGTGGGCGACAAATCACAGTCTGGATAGGAATGACGTCCGCGGCATTGCTTCTTTGGGCCGGAAGTCATGCCGCAGAAGATGTCACAGCCGTTTTGCTTCTGGCCGGGGCCGCAGGATTCAGCCAATTTGCCGCGCCCAGTTGGTGGGCTGCGTGTATTGACTTGGCTCCGGAACACTCAGGGTCGCTTTCAGGATTGATGAATACCTGCGCAAATCTTGCGGGAGGTTTTGCTCCGATCCTGACTGGCTATTTAGCGACGAAAATCAGCTGGACAACAGCGCTGGATTTCGCGGCTTTTGTAAATTTCACCGCCGGCGTGATCTGGGTCTTTGTAAATGTGGAGCACGGCGTTGAGGCGGACGTAAAGTGCGCTCCTGCGCAAGTCCAATTGAAAGGCACCTCTGCATGACAGTTTTAGAACTTTTGCACTGCAAACCAGGAAGTCAGATGGAATGTCTTTTTGCATTCCGGAAATTGTTCCTTAGGGGGTTACCTTGAAATCGATGATTTCAGTGTTTTCTGAAATGCTTCGGGCGCCGGGAATTATTCATGCGCCGGTTGCTTATGATCCGCTTACGGCCAAAATCGCCGAGCAAGTAGGATTCCGTGCCCTTGATCTCGGTGGCTATGCACTCGGCGCCAGTTCGTGTGTTCCTGAACCGTTGCTCACGTTGGATGAAGTGACAACAGCTACGAGGCGAATTACCGCAGCTGTGCAAATTCCAATTATGGTGGATGGCGGCGCCGGGTACGGCGATGCAACACACCTGATACGCGCCGTGCGGGAGATCGAGAGCGCGGGAGCCGCTGCCGTACACATCGAGGATCAGGTCTATCCGAAACGAATCCACTATCACAAAGGGATTGAGCACGTTATTCCCGCAATAGATATGTGTGAAAAAATTCGTTATGCGGTACGCGCTCGCCGGAATCCGGAGTTTGTGATCGCAGCGCGCACTGATGCCATGCGCACGCATAGTTTCGCCGAAGGCATACTCCGGGCCAATTTGTACGTCGAAGCCGGGGCGGACATGGTCATGATCTTCCCGAACACGATTGATGAGGCCCTTCGCGCTCCCAAAGAAGTGGATGCCCCATTGATTTATGTGAATAGCGAAGGCAACCGGCTGGGGAGACCTATTTTACCAATACAGCAGCTGGAGGATGCGGGTTACAAAATGGTTAATGACGCCATCAGTGCCATCACCGTCACATACCACAAAGTCGAGGAACTATTTACCAGGCTCAAGGAAACCGGCAAGACTGGTTTGGACCAGGACGAGTTCAGAAAAGTCAGGAAGGAAATCGAAGACGCGATGGGCCTGGAGGAATATTACCGCATCGAAGAAGAAACGGTGGAGTCAAAGAATGGGCAGCGGTCAGAGATTAGCCGGACGAACATATCCTCATAACTGGGAGATGCATCAATGAAACTGCTTCTTAAAGCTGTAGTCTTCGCTAGTCTTGCGTTCCTTCTGCCTTGCCAGGCGCAGCAGCAAGCGCCTGCAGAACAGAAGAACCTGCCGCTGAAATTGGTGCAAACAATTCCGCTGCCGGGCCTGAAAGAAGGAGATTTCGATCACTTCACCTCTGACCCTGAAAATCATCGCCTCTTCCTGACGGGCGAGGAAAACGACAAGGTTTTTGTGTTCGACACGAAGACCAACAAGCTGGTCCATACGATCGATCCGGCAACGTCGCCGCACGCAATTCTTTACCGCAAGGATGCGAATAAATTGTTTATTGTGGAGGGCGATGATTCGATGGTCAGAGTGTACGACTCCAATTCGTATCAGAAAATGGCCGAAATAAAATTGACCATTGATGCGGATTCCATCGCGTATGACCCGGCCACCAAATACATGTACGTGGTGAATGGCGGAAGAGCGGCCAAGACAAATTATTCGTTGATTAGCGTTGTGGACACAACTTCATCTAAGAAGTTGCGTGATATACGAATTGAAAACAATCATGTGGAAGCCGTCGTCCTGGAAAAATCCGGTCCGCGACTTTTCTTCAACATCACCGGAATGAATGCCGTTGGAGTAATGGATCGAAATCAAACGTCGCTTCAAACCACCTGGCCGCTTCCCGCCGGAACAGAGCAGAACGTCGCCATGGCGCTCGATGAAAAAAATCACCGTCTGTTGATTTCTGCACGAAAGCCGGGAAAGCTGATCGTCATGGATTCAGATAACGGGAAGGTGATTGCCGACTTGCCTGCGGTTGGAATGATCGATGACCTCGCTTTTGATCCTGTTCAGAAGCGCATTTATCTGCCAGGAGATCAATTTGTCGACGTCTTCGAGCAAAAAGACGCCGATCACTATGTTCGTCTCGCGGAAATTCCAGGAGGATTTCGCGCCAAGACGGGAATTCTGATCCCCGAATTGAAGCGCTACTATCTTGCCGCACCTAAGAAAGGAACGAAGAACGCGGAGGTGCGCGTCTATGAAGTGGAACCCTGAGCAAACCTGAATCGAAGCAAGCAATAGGTATGGATAAGAATAATCATCTATTTGGAAAATAAATTGAGGCCCTCTTCGTGTCCCATGGCGCGCGGGATACGAAGAGGGCCTCAATATTTCGTTGACGTTTCAAAGAAAATATCTATTCACGGCAACTATCCTACGGTTGGACTTCGTAAATGCGCAGTTCCGCGTTTTTGGCTCCGTGATGGGGCACGCCCAGATAAAACCGGTTTAGCTCCGGCACGAAGAGGCCCGTCTTGGCGCGAAATGCGGTGGGGACATGCCCAATGTGTTCGACGTGACTCGAATCACGCTCTCGAAAAACATCAAGAAATTCCGTCCCTGCAAAAAAGATGTCCTTCTGCATGCCACCAAAACCCATGTCGTCAATCATGGACGCCCCCGGCTGGCTCGTTACAACCTGCCCTGAGTCCGAATCCACG
>DATAPT010000505.1:0-3460 GCA_036265065.1 Candidatus Acidiferrales bacterium
ATGCGGGCCATCAGCGGGATTTCGTCGCCCTGAATGCCGTGCGGATAGCCGCCGCCGTCGACGTGCTCATGATGCAGTTCAATTCCAGGCAGCATTTCTTTCAGCTGCGCGACCGGACGCATGATATTCGCGCCCTTCAAGGGATGCTGCTTCATCAAAGCAAATTCTTCCGGCGTAAGCGCGCCCGGCTTTTTCAGCACGCGATCATCGACGCCGATTTTTCCCACGTCGTGCAAGAGCGCTGAAATGCGAATTTTTTCAAGTTCATCGGCAGCCAGCCCAAGTTGTTGCGCGATGAGAATCGAATATTTCGCCACGCGCCCGGAATGGCCGCGAGTATAAGGATCTTTTTCGTCGATAGCGGCGGCGAGCATGCGAATCGAACCGAGAAACAGTTCATGGTTTTGATCGGCGGCCTGCCTCAGTTGAACGACAAATTCTTCAATATCGCCGGCCATGTGATTGAAAGTTTCAGCCAGTTCGCTGATTTCAGCGGCGCCTTGCACGGGAGTGCGTTGATGAAATTCTCCCCGGCTGATCGCCAGTGTGGATGCGGCCAGTGCGCGAATCGGCGTGCTGATGCCCACCGCAAAAAAGTATCCAAGGATTAGAGCCGCGAACGTAACGACGATCACAAATTTAAGGGCTTGCGCGTTGAGTTCCTTCACACCCGCATCTTCACGCGCCTTATCCAAACCGCGCTGCGCTACGACAGCCCAATTCAGGTCCGGAATCGTGCTGTAGGTGCCGACCATCTCAGCCTTATTGCCATCTTCCGTGCTCACAAATCTGCGAAGCGTTTCCGTCGTGCGCAATCCTTTTGGCAAACCGGCCACCTGCATCACGACGGGAGAACTGGATTTTGCGTCCGATCCGGGTACGAACTGGCGAGTGACCGGATGCGCCACGATGTGGCCGTCATGGTCCACTACAAACACGACTCGCCCGCGCACGCTCGTTTCCTGAAGTCTTTTGAGGATCCCGTCCAGAGAAACGACAGCGGCAAGCATGCCCGAAAATTGATCGTTCACCTGGAGCGGCACGGCCATGACGAAGGCAGGCCGATTTTCGGGCCCAATCGCCAGCGGATCGCTGCGAAAAACAAGAGACTGCATGGTGGTGGAAAACGCGCGCTGCAACGCCTTGGAAACGAATGGGTCCTGATTCGCCTGGAAATTCCCCGCGCCGGTTCCTTTGGCCTCTTTGCCTACTGCCGTCAGGTACAAAATATTAGGATTGCTGGCCACAAAATTTTCCAGCACGCGGGAAACCTGCGGCGTGTTTTGGGAGCTGTCAACTTTATCGATCAGGTCGGTGAGCGCCAGGATTTGCCGTTCGCTGATCAATTGCTGGTACAAACTGGCGTCAAATTGCTGAATTTCTTCGCCCAGGGATCGGGTGACTTCGGTCTGCTGGACGCTCTCCGTATCGGTCAGCTTGGTCTGGCTAAGTTGAAGAACTTCAAGGTGATAAAGCGTCAGGGGCAGGACGCTGACGAGCAGCATAGCACCCAGTACCAGCCAGAGAATCCTCGGCCGGTGCGAAAACATCGATTTGAATCTACTGAGGTCCACTGTGGGCAGGTCCTTACCCATCTATTTTACGATTCGGGGAGTTTCATTAGAAGGACGGAAAAACGCTCTGCTACGCATGAATTAAGGGGTCGGATTCGAAAGATGCACGGGGATTTGCAGCTTTGGGGGTTCGGTGAGCGAAGGAACGTTACTCCTGCTTGAGGCGGCGCTCCATCAGGTCGCGTATGGCGTCGCGCGTGACGCACCCTGCGGTAAGGACAGCGTGAACCTGCTCCGTTATGGGCATCTCGACTGCCGCGCGCCGTGCCAATTCCAGCGTGGCTGCGGCGCTGCCTACGCCTTCGGCTACCCTGCGTGTTGACCCGAGAATATCTTTGAGGTTGCGCCCTTTGCCCAATTGAATGCCCACGGAGCGATTGCGGCTAAGCTCGCCCGTGGCCGTCAGAATCAGGTCGCCCACGCCCGCGAGGCCAGCAAGCGTTTCGCGGCGCCCGCCGAGGGCAACGGCCAGGCGCGTCATTTCCGCAAGGCCGCGCGTGACGAGCGCCGCCGCTGCATTTGTGCCCAGATCGAGTCCCGTGCAAATTCCTGAAGCAATTGCAATCACATTTTTCACGGCGCCGGCGATTTCCGTGCCGATGACGTCGTCGTTAGTGTAGAGGCGGAATCGCGGGCCAGAAAATTCTTCCTGAATTTCCGATGCAAGTTTGCTGTCGGCGGACGCGAGAACCACCGCCGTCGGATCTCCGGCGGCAACTTCCTGCGCAAAGCTCGGGCCGGAGAGAACGGCGACGCGGGCGGAATCTTGCAGATTCATTTCTTCCGCGATCACCTGGCTGATGCGCGCGTGGGTCGCGGGTTCGAGGCCTTTCGTCGCGCTGACGAACACAGTTTCAGGGCCAACGTGTGGGCGCATCCTTCGATAGATTTCTCGCGCGTGGGCCGACGGCATCACGCCCAAAATGATGGCGGCGTCCGCGAGTGCTGCGGCCATGTCGCCAGTCACTGCAACGCTTGCGGGCAATTCATAACCGGAAAGATAGATCTCGTTGATGCGACGCGCGAGAATTGTTTCCACAACGTCAGCGCTGTGCGCCCATAGCGAAAGATTATGCGCGCGAGAGGAGCGAGTCAGCGCAATCGCCAGCGCTGTTCCCCAGGCTCCGCCGCCAATGATGGCAATTTTTTTCATGGATGAAACAGCCCTTGCGGGTGCTTTGTCTATCCTTCACGAAGCATAAATTTCAAATCTCAAATTTCGAATCGCAAATCTCAAGTAATTTCAAATCAAGCCATCTCAATTATTGATTCCGCCTAGGCGCCTGGAACTTCATGGGCTAAAGCCCTTGATTTTCACACCCTGAACGTCGCGGCTGAAGCCGCTGCGGAAAAACTCGCACCATGTCATTCCGAAGGGCGGCATTTTCCCGAGGAATCTGCTGTTTCCTGGAAGCCGAGAAGAAAAGCAGATCCCTCGCTACGCTCGGGATGACAATAATTACTATTTCCGCAGCCTGTGAATCCGCGACCCACAAAACACATTTTTGAGATCACCTGATTTCAATTCTCAAATTGCAGATTGCGAGTCACAAATTACTTCACAAATCACAAATTGCGATTCACGATTCACAAATTGCGATTCACGAATCACAATTCACAAATCACGACTCACGTCTTCTTCCGCCCCATCTCGAAGCGCGGCTCTGTCCCCGCCAGAAGCCTTTCGATGTTGTCACGATGCTTGGCGATTACGATCACCGCGGCTAGAAGCGTGCAGACCGAAACCGCGGTCGGCGGCGCATGGCGTGGCGCGTAGAGTATGTAGATGAGCAGGGGCAACGCGGCCGCCGCGGAAATCGATGCAAGAGAAATGTATCTGTAAAAAAGCGCGACCAAAATAAAAAGAATCACGGCCGCCCCTGCAG
>DATAPT010000506.1:0-2801 GCA_036265065.1 Candidatus Acidiferrales bacterium
ACAATCAGGTGAGCGGCAGTTCGTTTACGGTCGTGGCGGGAGGAACGATTTGGCCTCCCATTAATTTTGAATATTTGCGACGCTTGAGACGCGCTTGCAGGCGATCCATATACAAATAAATTACGGGAGTTGTATAAAGCGTGAGCGCCTGGCTTACCAGCAAGCCGCCCACAATGCTGATCCCCAGCGGGCGGCGCATTTCCGAACCCGTGCCTGGCATCAAGGCGAGAGGCAAGCCTCCAAAAAGCGCCGCCACCGTTGTCATCATGATTGGACGGAACCTCAACAGGCACGCCTGATAAATCGATTCTTCGGCAGTTTTTCCAGTTCTCTGCACATCGATCGCGAAATCGATCATCATGATGGCGTTTTTCTTAACGATTCCAATCAGCAGAATAATTCCGATGACGGCAATGACCGTCAGCTCCGTATGGAATGCCAGCAGCGCCAAAAGAGCTCCCACGCCGGCGGAAGGCAGCGTCGAAAGAATTGTGATCGGGTGGATGTAGCTCTCATAGAGCATGCCCAAAACGATGTACACGGCAACGAGCGCGGCGAGAATCAGCCACGGCTGGCTGGCGAGAGAAGCTTGAAACGCACGCGCATTTCCTTGAAACGTCGGATGAATATCGGAGGGAAGGCCCATTTTCAGGACAGCAGCCTCAATCTTAGTCACGGCATCGCCGAGCGCGACGCCGTCCGCGAGATTGAAGGAGATGGTCACTGCGGGAAATTGCCCCTGGTGATTTACCGCGAGCGCCGCGTTCTTCGTTTCATAATGAGTGAAGGCGCTAAGCGGAACCTGATTCCCTTTTGCCGATTTCACGTAAAGGCCGCGAATTCCATCCGTACTTTCCCGGAACGCGGAGTCGACTTCCATCACCACATGGTACTGATTTAATTCCGTAAAGATGGTTGATACCTGCCGCTGGCCAAACGCGTCATACAAAGTGTTATCGATGTCGCGCGGTGAAACCCCCAGGCGGGACGCAGTGTCGCGATCGATCACCAGGGACGCTTGCAGCCCGTGTGTTTGCTGATCGCTGTCAATGTCGCCCAATTCAGGGATGTGCCGCATGGCCGCTTCCACGCGGGGAGCCCATTGCATCAGGTCTTCGAGGTTTTCACTCGAAAGAGTGTATTGATATTGCGAACTGCTGATGCGTCCACCGACCGTGATGTCCTGATAGGCGCGCAAAAAAAGCGTGGCGCCGGGAACCTTTGCAAGCTTGGGCTTGAGACGCGAAATGACCTGATAGACGGAAGCATCGCGCTGGTCCAGAGGCTTCAGTTCAATTTCCATCTGGCCGGTATTTTCCGCTCCTCCGCCCATCTCACCCACTAAAGTTTTAACTGCGGAATCGCTCAAGACAATGTCCGTAAATTGTTTCAGTTTTTCGTGCAAGGACTCGAAAGAAGTATCCTGCGCTCCCTCAATGTTCCCGGCCATCAGCCCCGTGTCCTGCTGAGGGAAAAAGCCTTTCGGAATAACGATATACAAATAGACGCTCAGGCAAAGTGTCGCGCCCGTAACGGCGACCATGAACGGCTGGTGGCGCAACACCCAGCGCAATCCCGCCGCGTAGGTTTCCGCGCTCCATAAAAACATCCGCTCGATCACCAGATACATTTTCCCGTGCTTGACGGCTTTTTGCGATTTCAGGAATTGTGCGCACATCATGGGCGTGGTCGTAAGCGACACGCAAAGGGAAACGATGATCGCCGCGCTCAACGTGACTGAAAACTCGCGGAAAAGCCTGCCGATGATCCCGCCCATCAGCAGCAGCGGAATAAAAACGGCGATCAGCGATGTGCTCATGGAGAGCACGGTGAAACCGATTTCGCGCGAACCTTTCATCGCCGCTTCGACCGGAGAAAGCCCTTCTTCCAGGTACCGGGTGATGTTTTCAATCACTACGATTGCGTCGTCCACCACGAACCCAGTGCAAATCGCCAGCGCCATGAGCGACAGATTATCGACGTTATAGTGCAGCAGGTACATCACACCGAACGTTCCGGCGATGGAAAGAGGCACCGCAATGCTGGGAATAATCGTGGCCCAGGCATTGCGCAGGAAAAGAAAAATAACCATTACGACCAGCGCGATGGTCAAAAGCAGCGTAAATTCGATGTCTTTTACCGATGCTCGGATCGTAGTTGTGCGATTGTAATTCGTGTCCAGCGACACGGTTGGAGGAATGGATGCTTTCAATTCCGGAAGCAGAGCCATTATTTTGTCTACGGTGTCAATAATGTTGTCGCCGGGCTGCCGGCCAACACCCATCGCCACGGCTGCCTTCCCGTTCGCATATCCCGCATTTCGTACGTCTTCAATTCCTTCCGTGACCTTCGCGATATCCTGGACTCGGACCGGAGCACTATTCCGGTAAGCAACAATCAACTGCGAATAGTCGTTTGACTTCAAAAGCTGATCCGTATCGCTCAGGACCCAACGGTTGGACTGGTTCTCCAACATACCCTTGGGAGAATTCGCATTTGCTGAAGCAAGCGCCACCTTCACTTCCTCAAGCCCAATCCCGTAGTGCGACATCGCGTTCGGATTCAGATCCACGCGAACAGAGGGCTTTGCGCCGCCTGAAATACGCACAAGCCCCACGCCATCGACCTGCGAAATTTTTTGCGCCAGAAACGAATCGCACAAATCATAGAGCGCGCCTCTGGGAAGGGTGTCCGAGGAAACCGTTAAATCCATAATGTCTGTTTCCGCCGGGTTCACTTTTCGATAGGTCGGCAGATTAGGAAGGTTCGGAGGCAGTTGACCGGCCGCGGCATTGATCGCC
>DATAPT010000507.1:0-6878 GCA_036265065.1 Candidatus Acidiferrales bacterium
AGATACGAGTATGGCCCAACTTGGACCAGCCACCACTCCATCTTCCGCAGCGGCCGACCTGGTCGACAACCTGATTGGCTCTGCGACTCCGTCCAAGAGCGGCTACACCTTCACCTACCATGCAGGCGCGGCGGCCCCCACGACCGGAGTCATCTCGCAATACTCAATCACAGCTCAGCCCCAATCCACTTCGACTGGTCAGCGCTATTTCTACACGGACCAGAGTGGCGTGATTCGTCAGACCACGAACGGCATAGCGGCAACTGTTAACGACAACCCAATCGGATGATAGCCTTCGAGCAGATTCAAATGGGGGAAGGGCTCACGCCCTTCCCCCATTTTCATAAGTCACCCATTTGCTTAGTAGAGCTTGGCCTTGGAAAAGTTTTGCGGGGAAACAACATCATGAATCACACCAAAAAAAACGAGGATCGCAGCCAACGCAAGGCATCGAGCAGAGGTTTCTCGCTGATAGAGCTTCTCATTGTCGTAGCGGTGATCTTGATCGTGGCGGCTATCGCGATTCCCAACTACATTCAATCGAAAATGCGCGCGAATGAAGCGGCGGCCGTGCACAGCATACGCGACATTTCTACCGCTGAACTCTTTTACTCCTCCACTTATGGAATTAACTACACCACGACCCTGGTTCAACTCACAGGCAGTGGAATTAATCCCGATCCAAATAATGCAGGGCTGATTGATCAAGTTTTGGCCGCTGGTGTGAAACAGGGATATCAGATTACGTACACTCCGTTGACTACGGACGCGCAGGGACACACCGTTACCTACTCGATTACGGCTGATCCGTTGAACCCCGGAACCACGGGCCAACGTCACTTTTACACCGATCAATCTTGTGTAATCCGGTCGAATATTTCAACCACTGCCGGCCCAACCGATCTCCCTCTCTAGTTGGAAATTTGACGCGTTGCACGGAGGGGTGGTCGTTGACCGATTCTCTCCGGAATCTTGCCTTCCTGCTATACTCACCAGGTGAATTTAAAATATTATTTACGGTTTCTTGTGCTATTTCTCGCCACCGCGGTATTTGACATTCCCGCATTACCGCAGAGCCCCGCGCCGCAAGCTTCTGATCAAGCAAAATCTCTAGCCCACCTTTTGGAGGAACATTACCGCCGTCCGCGCACTTTGCAGGCCGTTTTTCTCGAACGATTCAATGAAGGACAAAAACAATCGCGGGTTGAATCCGGCACCGTTTATTTTCGCAGGCCCGGCCAAATGCGTTGGGAGTATGACTCGCCTGAAAAAAAACTTTTCCTCGTGGATGGCAAGACCACCTGGTTTTATGTCCCATACGACCACACGGTGACCAAGTCTCCCGTGAAAGAAAGCTCGGATTGGAGGACACCGCTCTCCCTCCTAACCGGCAAGGCGGATCTTTCGCGGATGTGCGCGAAGATTGACCTCGTGACACAACCTGGAATTCCAGAGGGCCATGGCGTTCTGCGCTGTGTTCCCAAGGGTGAACCCAAGGGAGATAAAGATTCTTCAACCCAAGACGCATTTACCGAAGTGCTTTTGGAGATCAATACAAGCTCAGGGGAACTCGCCCGCATTGAAATTCACCAGCCAGGCGGAATTGACCTGGAGTACCGCTTCGGAAATTGGCAGACGGACATTCCATTGACAGCTGACCTTTTCAAGTTCCAGGTGCCCAATGGAGTAGCAATCGTGAATGGAGCAACATTGGACGCGCCCCAGTAAAATTCGCAGAGATCGTGCAAGGACGCTTGCCGGCCTGCTATTACATCCCCTTCATCGGACATTTACGCGGCACTCACAGAATAGAAATGTGCTGCCCATGGACCGCGGCTATAATGGATTAGACCCGATCAATGGCGAGGTGCCGCCCAGCGCACGCTGCCGCGAGGGCGACTTTCTGCATCTATAGCGGTTGAGGTACACTCAAGCAATGGCTGAGTTTGTTTGCAAAGTGGCCGATGGCAGCGGCAAAGTTTTTCTTCATGTGGAGCCCGCGCAGTCGATGTCCGAGGCTCGGCAGAAGCTTTCCGACCGTGGTCTATTTGTGTACAACGTCCGGCCCCGCGCTGGGCTCGTTGGCCAGCTTTTAGGTCGCAAGCGCCAGAAATCGGTGGATGGAAATGATTTCCTGGTCTTCAACCAACAATTCAACACGCTGATCAAAGCCGGTATCCCCATTTTAAGAGCTTTGGATTTGCTTTCCGAACGAGCGGCTGCGGAAAAGTTGCGGCCGGTACTGGGCGAAGTTCGCCGCCAGGTCAGGGAAGGAACCAATCTGTCCGAAGCTCTCGAAGCCCAGGGTGTATTCCCGAAGGTTTACACGGTTTCCGTTCTGGCGGGAGAAAAAAGCGGCAACCTTTCCGGTGTCCTCGAGTATTACATTGCCTACCAGAAGGTTACGACCGGTTTCCGCAAGAAGCTGATCTCAACGCTTATTTATCCTCTCATCCTGGTTTGTTCCGCCATCGGCATCGTCACGTACCTTGTAACGTACGTAATTCCTAAGTTCGCGGGGCTCTACAACGATTTGAATATTAATTTGCCCGCGGCCACGCGGCTCCTTCTTGCGATTACAGTTACCTACCGACCGTATCTGATCGGCACTGTTATTTTGACGGCCTTTCTCATAGCTGCTTTATTTGCCTGGTCGCAAACTTCGCAGGGAGGTCTGACTTTTGAGCGCATCCGCATGCGCCTGCCCCTCATCGGCGACACGATTACGAAATTTCAATTTGCGCAATTTTGCCGCACGCTTTCGACGCTACTTGCCGGAGGCACGCCGCTCGTTCAGGCCATGGAAACAGCGGGCGGAGCAATTCGCAGCCGCCTGGTTTCAGGCGCGATTGCCAGTGGCGCGCAACTCGTGCGCGAAGGACAATCCCTGCACAGCAGCCTCTTATCGACGGGATTGGTGCCTGATCTTGCCTTGGAAATGATCGAAGTGGGAGAGGCCAGCGGATCTCTTTCGGCCATGCTCGCAAGCGTTGCTGAGTTTTACGAAGATGACGTGAATACGCACCTTGCAAATTTAGTGGCCCTCATCGAACCCGCCATTCTGGTCTTCATGGCTGTATTAATCGCATTTATCCTGGTCGCGCTTTACTTGCCGATGTTTTCGCTGTCGGCTGCGGGCCAGGGGTAGGGATAGAAAGCTATGAGCACAATAGATCAAACGTTAACCACTGCATCCGACCCGCAAAGCGAGCGCGAGAAGTCACGTCGCCTGGCGCAACGATACCGTTGCGCCTTCGTCGATTTGTTCGAACAAAGAATCGATGCGGAGCTGTTCAGGAGCATTCCTGCAGAGCTGATGTTTCGCTTCAACTTTGTTCCCATGGAGGCCCAGGAAGGCGCCCTGGTGATCGCCGTGGCCGATCCTAGCCAGGTTCTGCTCAGCGATGAGCTTCCGCTGCTCCTTGGCAAGAAATTGATCCTGAAAGTTGCCACCCCCACGCAAATCAGCGACCTCCTGAAGCGCACCGAGCAGTCTCAGCGCGTCCTTGATCAAGCGACCGAAGCATTTACGCTGACCGTGGTGGAAGAAGACGACGAAACCGATTCGAACATCTCCGCCGACAGCCTGACGCAGCAGGATTCCGCTGTCAGCCCCGTCGTTCGCCTGGTGGACACGGTGATCTTTACGGCGCTGGAGCGGCGCGCCTCGGACATTCACATCGAGGCCCGAGACATTGAAGTTGCCGTCAAGTACCGCATTGACGGCGTACTTGTTCACGCCATGGCGCCAATTTCGAAAGACTGGCTCTCCACAATTATTTCGCGCATCAAGGTCATGAGTGAACTGGACATCGCGGAACGCCGCGTGCCGCAGGATGGCCGCTTTCGTGTCCGGTACAAGGGCCGCTTCGTCGATTTCCGCGTCTCCATCATGCCATCCAGCCACGGAGAAGACGCCGTGTTGCGCGTGCTGGACAAGGAAACGTTGTCCGAAAAATTTCAAAATCTCAGCCTGGATGTCGTCGGATTTTCAGCTGACGAAATGCGCAAGTTCCGGCGCTACATTCGCGAGCCGTACGGCATGGTGCTCGTTACCGGACCGACCGGTTCCGGAAAAACGACAACGCTGTATGCCGCGATCAACGAAATTAAGACGGACGAAGACAAAATCATCACGATTGAGGACCCGGTCGAATATCAGGTGCGTGGAATCACGCAGATTCCGGTGAATGAAAAGAAGGGGCTGACATTCGCCCGCGGATTGCGCTCCATCCTTCGGCATGATCCGGACAAGATCATGGTCGGCGAAATCCGAGACAACGAAACCGCGCAAATCGCGATTCAGTCCGCGCTCACGGGCCACCTGGTGTTTACCACGGTACACGCGAACAACGTGACGGACGTGATTGGCCGCTTCATCAACATGGGCGTGGAACCTTACAACTTCGTTTCCGCATTGAACTGCATTCTGGCGCAGCGACTCATCCGCGTGGTTTGCGTCCATTGCAAAAAGAACGTACGCTATTCGCCGGAAGTCCTGCGCGCCTCGGGCCTTGACCCGGCCGAGTGGGGCTCCGTGCAATTTGTCGAAGGCGCGGGCTGCCTGGAATGCTCGGGCACAGGTTTCCGCGGCCGCAGCGCTATTTCAGAGTTGCTGGACTTGTCTGACCGGATTCGCGAAATGATTATTGGCCGTCGTCCCACGTCCGAGATCAAACGCGCCGCCGGAGAAGAAGGCATGACGTTCCTCAGAGACTCCGCGCTCGCAAAAGTGCGCGAGGGCGTTACGACGCTGAAAGAAATTAACAAGGTGACATTCATTGAGTAGCGACAGCATCCGGCAGGGAATCTACCAAAGTGGATTTGTCCGCCGCCTGGCGCGCTGGCTGGATTCCACGCCGCATCCGTTGATTGCCTGCGAAATTGCCGCGGACTACGTCGCTGCAGCGCGATGGACGCGCTCAGGGACAGGGCTCGACGGGTTTGCCATTGAACCTTTGCCCCCCGGGGCGATTGTCCCGACGGCGGTGGAAGCCAACCTGATCGACGCGAGCGAAGTGCGGGCCGCTGTGGGCCGCGTGTTTTCTCGTTTGCGAGCCAAGGATGAAGATGTCGCGCTGTTGCTGCCGGATTCCGTGATTCGCGTTTTTGTTTTGCACTTTGATGTTTTTCCGCGCAAGTCGGAAGAGGCGATTCCGATTCTTCGCTGGCGCTTGAAAAAGAGCGTTCCTTTTGAGGCGGAAGAAACTGTAATCTCTTACATGCGGCAATCGCCCCGCGATGACGGAGTGGATATTGTTACGGGCCTCGCGCGGCTGCGCATCATACGCGAGTACGAATCATTGGTTGAGTCTGTGGGTATGTCTCCCGGAGTGGTCATGAGTTCCACTCTGGCCGCCGTTCCGCTGTTGCCGGACGAGAGGCCTGCGCTTTTGGCGCGAGTGGCGGGCACGACTTTGACCACTGCAATTGTTCGCGAGGGAGTGCTCTGCGGGTATCGCTGCACGACGCTGCCGTCTGACGCTCGCACCGTGACGCCCCAAGCGCTCCTGGATGAGATTTATCCGCTGGCTGCTTATTATCAGGATTTCTGGAGTGAAGGCATCGCGCAAGTCCGCCTTGCCGGGCTTTTCGATCGCATCGGGGAATTTCGTGAACCGTTTGAGCAGGAATTAAAATGCCCTGTAGAATCTCTGCTGGTGGCGGCGAGCGAAGAGGGAAGAATTCGTTCGGACGAAAATCCGCTGGTGGAACGCGGCATGGATGCCTTGATTGGCTGGACGCAGAATCGCGGGGCATGAGATAGGCCGGAGAAAAGTAAATCAGAAAGGCGCATCCGTAGCGAATGAAAGTTCGTCTTAATCTTTCGACATCTCCGCTGGAAAGCAACCGCCGCTTCACGCTGGCGGCCGGTATCATCGGCACGATCGCCATTCTGGCATTCCTCATTCTCTCCTATCGCACGTATTCGACCTTGAGAAGCGATAAGGAATTGCGCGCCAAGCAGGATTCGCTCGAGCTGCAAATCGGAAGATTGCAACAGCAGCGCCAGCAACTTTCTGCATTCTTTGAAAATCCGGGAACTGTTGCACGCCGGCAGCGCGCCGCTTATCTGAACTCGCTGATCCAACAGAGGGCTTTTCCCTGGATCAAAATTTTCATGGACCTTGAGCGAATTCTGCCTGAGGGCGTGCGCGTGGTCAGCATCGAGCCCAAGTTGGCGGGTGACAGCCTGCAGTTGACGTTTCTGGTCGGCGCGATGAGCGATGAAGGTAAATTAAAATTTCTGAAAGCGCTCGAACAATCGCCTGAGTTTTCGCATATCCAGTTGTTGAGCGAATCTCGGCCGGCGAGACCCGAACAGACGGACCGCGTGATGCTCTCGTTGCAGGCGCAGTATTCGGTGATTTGATATGAAATCAGCCATCCTCCATCGCAACAACGTGGTCCGCGCGGCGCTGGCCGTCATCCTGATTGCCGATGCCGCCTTGATTGGCATTCAGTGGAAGCTCAACAATTCGCCGCACGTGCAGACCGGCGATTTAACTCGCCTGACCCTTCTCGAAAAACAGTATCGCGCGGATAACACGCGCCTCGAACGATTCCGAACGGAATTGCCCTCCGATGAAAAGCAGTGGGACGAATTTTTCAGCACTCACTTTCATCCGGCCGGAGCAGGCTACTCCGCGATCAGCGAAGATCTGGGAGATTTATCCCGCACGGCGGGTTTGCGCTCAGATTCGATTTCATTTCACCAGCATTCGCCCGATGCTCGCGGCCTGATGCAGGTGGACATCACCACGGCGGTCGAGGGAGATTACGACAACCTCGTCCAGTTCCTGAACAAGCTGGAACATTCCGATAATTTTTATGTTCTGGATAGCCTCGCACTGGCTCCCAGCACGGTGGGCAAGCTT
>DATAPT010000508.1:0-4836 GCA_036265065.1 Candidatus Acidiferrales bacterium
AATCGTGGTACGCGTGGTCGACTCGGAAGATGCGATGACGGCGGATTGGTCCCGGCTACCCGCGGAAGTGCTGGAGCGAATTTCGACCAGAATTGTGAACGAAGTGACCGGCATTAACCGGGTGGTATACGATATTAGCTCGAAACCGCCCAGCACCATTGAGTGGGAGTAACGAAGTGACACGAAGACAGAGACGCTAAATCTTGACGCCACTCAAATCAGCGCCGATTACGTTTGGGTTGATGGCCCGGGCGGTACTACTGTGAAGATAAAATCGCTAATTGCTTTGCCCGGGCCGTTTTTCAATAGGTATGACAAGAAGACACCGTCCGACCCCTCCGACAGGATCGAAGACTCGCAGGACTTAGCGAGTAGCCATCTTCTGAGCCATGTAAAGCAGGAGACGCCGGTCGCCTTCTTCAATGCGACCCATCAGCCTGCGAAACTTGGACAAAAGACGAGCTTCTTTCCCGGCGCTACCCCAGATAATATCGTCCGCGCTTTTGCGCTTGGGAAGATTTGGGAGTGCGGGTGGCTCTTCACCGTCATAGAAAAGTTGATAAAGAGGGACTTCCAGAGCGCGTGCCATTTTCTCGAGCGTTTCGATGGCCGGTACCGTATGGCCATTTTCGACGCGCGAAATATAGCAACGAAGCAGTCCTGTGCGCTTTTCGATGTCCCCTTGGGAGAACTTCTTTGCTTCGCGCAGGGCACGAAGCCGATCACCGATAATCATGCAGGTATTGTTTCACAATGTTAATACGACGGCAAGGCGAAATAGGTTGTATTATCTGGATTTAAGCGAAACCGGGAAACGATGGCAGACGTCACAAATTCGGGAACAATTCGCGGGACGGCGATTCCGGACGAAAAAACGTCTCTTACTCCCGCGGAAAAGCAAAAAGAGCTTGTGCGTCGTGCGCAGGCCGGCGATGTAAGCGCTTATGAAGATTTAGTTCGGCTGCACCAGAGCCGCGTTCTGGCTGTGGTAGGCGGCATTCTGCGAGGCAGCCAGGACATCGAAGATGTAGCGCAGCAGGCGTTGGCCAAAGCATATTTTTCGATTCGGCGGTTTGATTCACGCTCAGCGTTCGGCACCTGGCTTTACAAAATTGCCGTGAACGAATGCTGGGATTATTTAAGAAAAAAGAAGGTGCGGCGCCTCGTGTACGAATCCGACCTCAGCGAAGAGCAAGTGCGAAAGCTGGACTCGATCCCCGAACACGGGTATGGCGGAGCATCGCACAGGGAAGACACGGCCCGCCGCCTGGAGCAAAAACAATTAGTCGAGCGGCTTCTCGCGGAGCTCGATGACCGCGATCAGATCATGCTGGTCATGAAGGAAGTCGAAGGTTTTTCTGTAGAGGAAATTGGGGAATTGCTGGAACTGAACGTAAATACAGTGAAGGTGAGGCTATTTCGGGCGCGGGGCCGGCTCGTGGAAATGTACCGGAAAAGAATGCAAAAGCGTCCGGCGTCCCGGGAAGGGCTCAAGCGGCGAAGGAGCGAACAAGATGTTTAATAAGTCGAACAGTTCGAAACAGTGCCAGGAGTTCGAGTCGCGATTCGAGGATTATCTCGGCGGCGCGCCGGACTTCGGGCTGGAAACCCACCTGGAGCAATGTGAGCATTGCTCCGCCGCTATGGGGGATGCGCGGCTAGCAGGCAACTTGTTGCGTGAGGTCATGGAGCCGTCCAGCGAACCCACTCAGGCCTTTCTGGCGAATGTAATGGCGAGGATCCATCAGGAAGAGGCACAAGTGAAATCTCCCGCGGCATTTTGGGCGCCCTTGGAATTTCTAGCTTCGCGCTTATCCTTAACGGCAGCGGTGTTATTGCTTGCGCTTTCCGTTTATCTGATCGAATACGCGCCACATCGAAACCTTACCATCGGGTCTATTCGCACGGAACTGAACGCCAGTGATTTCCCGCAGCCTCCTTCTGACCCTGTCAGCAATGAGGAAGTCCTGCAATCCCTGGCTGAGAGGACCAATGGACAATAACCCCAGCAACCGTAAGGCTTACCTGATCGTTTTTGTTCTGTTTATTCTGGGCATTGCCCTGGGCAGTGTGGGCACCTACCTGGTTACCTTGCGAGTTCAAGCCGCGCGGCCGGCGGGTCAGGGAGAACGTCCACCATCCCACATGGCTATGTTTACGCGCGACCTAAACCTGACTCCGGACCAGCAAACTCAGGTTCAAGCCATCATGAATGAGACGCGCGCCCATTACGCCGAACTCCACCAAAAACTCGATCCGGAATATGAGCAAGTCCGGCAACAAAGCCGGGACCATATACGCCAGGTCTTGACTCCGGAACAACGGCCGAAATTTGAAGAGCTATTGCGCCAAATGGATGAAGAGCGGCGCAAACGGCAGACAAATCCGTAAAGCGGAGGAAGGGTTCGCCTTTACGGATTGATCCGGAGAAATATAAATAATGGGTCGGCTTTCTAATTTCCTAAAAAATATTTGGTTGAAGTCCATGATGGGCCGCGCTCTGCTCGTTGCCCCGCCGGTAGCCCTGATTCTCTGGCTCGGATACGTCACGGTGGGCGCGCGCGCGACTACGCAGTATTTCACCGCAAAAGTAGAACATGGCGATATTTCCCAGGTGGTGCAAGCAACGGGAACCATTAACCCGGTCAACACCGTGCCCGTGGGTTCCGTGGTATCGGGAAACGTTGTAGCCGTTAGCGTCGATTTTAATTCCCAGGTCAAAAAGGGCGATATCCTCGCGCAAATCGATCCTGTCCCATTTCAGATTTCGCTCGCGCAGGCGACCGCTTCCTACCAAAACGCAGTGGCCAATGTGGCCAACCTCCAAGCACAGATCGGCACCTCCACCGCGAATGTTTCGACGATGAAGGCCAATGTGGCCAAGGCACATGCGACGACCATCGACATGGGCACGCAGCAGAAGCGCACGAAACTGCTTGCCGACCAGGGCGTGCTTTCCGCGCAGCAAAATGACGATGCGCAGTCGAATTACGATCAGGCCGTGGCCTCCGAAAATGCGGCCATCGCTCAGGAAAAGCAGGCGGAGTCGCAGCTGGCGGCAACAGTTGCTCAACGAGATCAGGCTAAAGCACAGGTGCAGATTCAAAACGCGGCGGTAAATTCCGCGAAATTGGAGCTGAGTTATTGCACGATTAAAGCGCCCATCGACGGCACGGTGATCAACCGCACGGTCAACGTGGGCCAGCCGGTAGCGGCCAGTTTGCAGGCGCCCAATCTTTTCAGCATTGGTCAAGATCTGAAACATATGCTTGTCTACTCCAATACGGATGAAGCGGACGTGGGCCGGATCAAGGTTGGCAAGCAAGCCAGTTTTCGTGTGGATTCATTTCCGCGAGAAACTTTTAACGGAACAGTCGCACAAGTACGCATGAATGCCACGACCATTCAAAACGTGGTGACCTACAACACGATGGTGGCTTTCGACAATCCTGACCTGAAACTTTTTCCGGGCATGACGGCGTACATTTCCATTCCTGTTTCCGAAGCGAAGAACGTCGTTAAAATTCCCAATGGCGCGCTTCGATTCAAGCCCGATCTGTCGGACAGCGAGCGCACCGCGCTCTACGCCAAGTACGGCATCACGGATTCTGCTCGAGCCACGGCGGCGGGGCGAGTTGCCGCCGCCTCTGGTGATGCTCCAGCCGCAACTGGTTCGAATGGCAATGCCGCTGCAAACATTTCCGCCCCAGCGCAAGCGCCTGATGGTGGGCAGGGTGCGCAGCGCGGAGCGGGTGGCGGCGGTGGCGGCGGACGCCGAGGACAGGGCGGTGGTGGAGCAGCTGCCGCTGGCGGCGATCAAAGCGGCGCGCGGTCCGGATCGGGCGGAGGCAGCCGGCGGCAAGACTCGGCCGTCGTGTGGAAGCTTCTTCCTAACAAAGAATTGGAGCCCGTGCAGGTGACGCTAGGCGTTACGGACTTCACTTTTACGGAACTCGTGAGCGGCAAGATCAACCAAGGGGATGACCTGATCATTGGGCAATCCGCGAACAAGGCGACAACCGCGCAGGCGCAAACCAGGAACCCGGTGGGCGGCCCTGCGGGCGGGAACGCTGGCGGCGTTCCGCGCAGGTTCTAGTGAGCTAACGAGACTCCTTGATGGCCGATCAAATTATCGTCGCATCCGAAGTTTCCCCCACGCGCCCAACGAGCAAACCTGTCATTCGTTTGGAAAATGTTTTTAAGACCTACGATTTGGGTGAAATACAAGTTCAGGCTCTTCGCGGAGTTTCTCTCGAGATCAGCGAAGGCGAATTCGTTGCTGTGATGGGCCCGTCCGGTTCCGGAAAATCAACCATCATGAATATCTTGGGATGCCTCGACCGGCCCACCAAGGGACGATATTTCCTCGATGACGTCGACGTTTCCGGAATGAGCAAGACGGAACTGGCGCGGATTCGCAATCGGAAATTGGGTTTCGTATTTCAGCAGTTCAATCTCCTGTCACGAACCTCCGCACTCGAAAATGTGGAATTGCCCACGGTTTATGCCGGCATAAGTCCCGATGAGCGCGCCAAACGCGCCATGGAAGCGCTCACGCGCGTTGGGTTGGCCGAGCGCGCCGGGCACCATCCTTCGCAGCTTTCCGGCGGGCAACAGCAGCGCGTGGCCATTGCGCGCGGCCTCGTGAACAGGCCCTCCATTCTGCTCGCCGATGAGCCGACAGGAAATTTGGACAGCAGAACTTCCGTTGAAATCATGGAAATTCTGCAGACGCTGAATAATGAGCAAGGGTTGACCATCGTTCTCGTCACGCACGAGCCGGACATCGCGCAGTACGCCAGGCGCAATCTGCTCTTTCGAGATGGAAAATTGAAG
>DATAPT010000509.1:0-5019 GCA_036265065.1 Candidatus Acidiferrales bacterium
TACTTAACAGAGTCAAAAGCAGACAGGCTGAAGCCTGTCCTACTTCACCCCTCCTCATCGTATAATCCTTTCCGAGGTTTTCCCGATCACACGGTCTCCTACATCGGTCAAGCAGATGGCGGCGCTCTGGTCAGTTGGCTCCGCTTTGGTGCTTGTGGCGCTCAAGGTGTTTTTGGCCATCGCCACGGGCAGCCTTGGCGTGCTCTCCGAGGCGTTGCATTCCGGCCTCGATCTGATCGCCGCGATTATCACGTGGCTCTCGGTCAGTGTATCCGACCTGCCTGCGGATTCCGGCCACACTTACGGCCACGGAAAATTTGAAAATTTTTCGGCGTTTGTTGAAACCGGCCTGCTTTTGGCGACTTCCGTGTACATCATCGTGGAAGCGTTTACGCGCCTGCTGTTCAAGCGTGTGCATATGCAGCCAAGCGGGCTGGCGATCGTAATTCTGTTGCTCGCGATGTGCATCGATCTCGTGCGGTCGCGCGCGCTTTCCCGCGTCGCAAAGGAATTTCCGAGCGAAGCGCTGGAAGCTGACGCGCTCCATTTTTCGACCGACGTGTGGAGCACGCTGGTCGTCATACTCGGCATGGGCACGGTGTGGCTCGGCCAGCGCTACGGCGCGCCGTGGCTGGAGATTGCCGACCCGCTCGCCGCGCTCGTCGTCGCGGCGATTGTGATCTGGGTAGGCTCGCGTTTGGGAAAACGCACGATTGATGCGCTGCTGGATTCCGCGCCCGCCGGTTTGCAGGAGCGCGTGACGAAGGAAGTGCAAGGCCTCGAAGGCGTGCTTTCCACCGAGCGCGTGCGCGTGCGCCGCGCCGGGAACAAGCATTTCGTGGATGTCACGATCAGCGTTCCGCGCTCTGCAAGCTTCGAGCAGGTACACGCGATTTCCGACGAAGTCGAGCGCCGCGTCGGCGAAATTGTGCCCGCGGACGTGATGGTGCATATGGAGCCGCGCGCCGTCGCTGGAGAACATTTATTTGACGCGATCCGCGTAATTGCCGCGCGGCTCGGCCTCGCCGTGCACGAAATTTCCGCCGACCAGCTAGACGGACGCCTGTTCATTGAAATGCATCTGGAAGTGGACGAGCACTTGAGTTTGAAAGAAGCGCATCGCCGCGCGACAGAGTTGGAAGATGAAATTAGAAAACTTCCCGGCGTGGCCGCATCATCAAAAAATCGCGCCGAAGCAAAAGTGAATATCCACATCGAGCCGCTCGGCACGCACATCGCTTCCGTCGACGGCCAGCGCGGCGAAATGACCGGCCTCGCCGTGTTCATCGAAAACTACATCAACTCGCTGCCCAGCGAATACCACGAGTTGGTGGATTGCCACGAAGTACACGTGCGCCAGGTGGAACACAAAATTCTGGTCTCCTGCCACTGCGCCATGGACGGAAGTTTGCCCATCACGCAAATCCACGACGTCACCGGCGAGCTGGAACTCCGCGTAAAAGAACATTTCCCGCAGATTGCGCGCGTTACGATTCATCCTGAGCCTGTCGAAGAACGCTAAAATTGGGGTTCTAGTAGGACAGGCTTCAGCCTGTCTGGTTTAGATTTCGGAAGATAGCAGAAGTCAAAAGAAGACAGGCTGAAGCCTGTCCTACGCGAAGCTAAAACCCGGGTGCGCCGGAAGCGGAGGCTCTGGCTTCGGCTGATGGGGTGCTGGGCTGCACACCGCCTAGGCGGAGGCGGTCTACCCAGCCTGGGGCTACGGACATTATGCCGGTGTAGAGGAAACCCCAGACGAAGAGAAACAGGAACGGGGTGGTGGCGTAATTTTCATTCTGGATGGAGTAGACAATCGTGCCGGTGAAGTAGAGGCCGAGCGCAATTTCCAGGTAGGGCATCCAACCGGCGCGATTGCGGTAACTCTTTTTCTTCCAGGTGCCGGCCTGGCCTTCGATCTTGAATTTCGGCGTGCGCACAAATTCCGATTTGACGCCGAAGATCGCTTCGAGAACGGCTTTCGCGTTGCGCACAGAGAGGCCAATGCCCACGGCCATGACGAGCGGCATGTACAGAATCGAGCGCTTCCACGTTTTTGGATACAGGATGCGCTGCGACGTGAGATAGAAACCGGAAATCGAGCAGCTAGACGCGATGAACAGCGGCAGGTCGATAAAAAGCATCTGGAACCAGCCCTGATAGAAACGCACGATCATCGCGGGCAGGAGCAGCGTCGATAGCACGATCATGAAGGGGTAGCTGATGTTGGCGGTGAGATGAAAAATGGACTCCGCCTTGATTTGCGCCGATTCATTGGAGCGCATCATGCGCGGCAGAATTTTTTTCGCCGTCTGCATCAGGCCCTTGGCCCAGCGCGCCTGCTGCGCCTTGAACGCATTCATTTCCACGGGCAATTCGGACGCGCATTCCACATCGGGCAGGTAGAGAAATTTCCAGCCGATGAGCTGCGCGCGATAGGAAAGATCGGTGTCTTCGGTGAGCGTGTCATGCTGCCAGCCGCCGGCCTCGTCGATGGCGGTGCGGCGCCACATGCCCGCCGTGCCATTAAAATTAAAAAAACTGCCGCTGCGCGAACGCGCGCCGTGCTCCATCACAAAATGGCCGTCGAGCAGAATCGTTTCGACTTCCGTGAGCGCGGAATAATTGCGGTTCAGGTACGTCCAGCGGCCCTGCACCATGCCGATTTTCGGATCGGTGAAATAGGGCACCACGCGGCGCAGAAAATCAGGCGACGGCAGGAAGTCAGCGTCAAAGATGGCGACGAATTCGCCGGTGGCGGATTTCAATCCCTCGGCAAGCGCGCCGGCCTTGTATCCTGTGCGATCCGTGCGATGCAGGTAGTGAATGGGCAAGCCGAGCGCCTGATAGCGCTCGACGCACTCGCTGGCAACTTGCCGCGTCTCATCGGTGGAATCGTCGAGCACCTGAATGTCGAGCAGCTCGCGCGGATAATCGAAGCGCGCCACGGCGTCGACAAGGCGCTCAATCACGTAGCGCTCGTTGAAGATGGGAAGCTGTATGGTAACCTTGGGCCACTCGGTGACTGCGGGCGGCGGGCCGGGAACGTTGCGGCGATGCTTGAAAAACTCGTACACCAGATAGTAGCGGTGCATTCCGTACGCGGCGAGAATCACGAGCACGATGAAATACGGAATCATGATGGCCAGATCGAAGGAATTGAGCTGATACAGGCCGCGAAATGGATTGCGGTTCGGATCGGTAAGCTTGGACCAATAATTGGAGAGCGGATTTTGGGCCGCCATTGCGAGCAGAGCAATCGTATGTTGCGCGAAATTCAAACCGGACAGTCCCCCTTGCAAAATATCGATCCGCTAATCATCCGACGGCGAGCGTGTAACTCTTGAACACTTCTCCTGGTCGCCGCTTCGAACCGCAAATTCTGATTGCCGTGGTCGCCATCGTCGCGCTCGAAGCCGTTTTTGCCGCGATGGCCCGCCTCGGAGACCTCTCGGTCCACATCCCTGAATTCATGGCGCTCGCCCTAGGCGGTGGCGCACTCTATTTCATCTTCCTTTACGCGCTCGAACATACCCCAGATCGCCGCGCCGTGCTATGGCTCGTCCTGCTGGGCGGGCTGGCGTTTCGCCTGACGCTGTTTCCGCAGCCGCCGTCACTCTCCACCGACCTGCACCGCTACCGCTGGGACGGGCATGTGCAGAACGAGGGCTGGAATCCGTATGCAGTTGCACCTACAGACCCGCGGCTTGCGACGTTACGCGGTCCGGGTTGGTACGTGATGCCTGTGCCGGAAATTCCAACGATGTACCCGCCGCTCGCTCAGCTTGTGTTTCGCGCGACGTGGCGCTTCTTGCCTGGCCCGGTTGGCTTTAAGCTGCCGTTTCTGCTGGCCGATCTTGCGGTCGCAGCCATGCTCGCCGGGTGGATCCGTTCGACTGGGGGACGGAACTACCAGATAGCAATTTACGCCTGGAATCCGCTGGTTATAGTCGAATTCGCCTCAAGCGGCCACAACGACGCTCTTGCCATCGCCGGTGTCGTCGCTACATTGCTGATTATACGGCGCTTTCCGGCAATGTCAACGCTTACGCTGACCGCCGGAGCTCTGGCTAAAGCCTTCCCTGCAACGCTGTTGCCGATGGCGCTTTTTCGCGCCGGCTGGCCTGGGAAGCTGCGCGGATGGCTCGCGGCGGGCGGCTGCGCTTTGCTGGTCGTGGTGTGCACATGGCCTTATTGGCGCGCGTGGCGCGAATTTTTGGCGATGATGAAATATTACGACCGTATTTTTCGCGGCTACCACTCGAGCATTTATCCTGTGCTCTTCTGGCTGTCCGGCTCGCATGAAGTCGCCGCGGGGGTTGGCGAGGGCGTTGTGCTTGGTCTGTCGCTTTGGCTCGCATTTCGTCGGGTGGATCCGACTCGGGCGGCGTTTCTGATGATCGGCACAGTACTGCTCTTCGCGCCAAACGGCTATTCGTGGTATTTCACGTGGATTGTGCCGCTGTTGTGCTTTTATCCGAGCCCGGCGTGGCTGCTGCTGACGATCCTGGAATTTCTCTCGTACAAAATTTTTATTAATTACCGCGCGTTTGGGACGTGGCGTTTCGATCCGCTGTTTCAGTGGCTATGCTATGCGCCGTTTTATGCGCTGCTGGGGTGCGAGTTTCTAAGGAAAACGCGGAAGGCAGCAGATGAAGTTACAGTAGAGCAATGAAGTCTTCGATCGATATACCTACTTGGCGAAGGATAGAGCGAAGGGTCCCACGATCGAGCGTCTTGTGATCGGGAACCACTGTTTGTGCAAAGGGTTGGTCGCGGCGAAGGATGATATGACTTCCATTCTGACGCTTGAATTGAAATCCGATTTTCGCAAGAGCAGCGACGCACTCACGCCCTGAAACTTGCGGTAAGCTCGTCATACAGCCATAACAATCGTTTCAAACCGTTCTTCAGGAACCGGGAGGCCATCGTCCTTCAAGGCCGCTATATAACCTTCAATGGCTTCGCGGATGTTGGAAACAGCTTTGGCTTTGTCTTCTCCCTGACTCACGCAACCTGGGA
>DATAPT010000510.1:0-10588 GCA_036265065.1 Candidatus Acidiferrales bacterium
TCGTAAGCCGTATACCGCCGAATTTCCTGCTCCGCCCGTTCCAGCCTGCGCTTTATCGCTTCGTCCGAATCTTGTCCTCGGGCGCGCAGCCGTCGTTCCAATTCTTCCTTGGCAGGCGGCAAAATGAAAATAGCCACCGCATGGGGGAGCTTCTGTTTTACCTGTTCCGCACCCTGTACGTCAATTTCCAGGACCAGGTCCAGTCCCTTGCTTTGCGCTTCGTCCAGCCAACGGCGCGGCGTGCCGTACTGATGCTTCCCGAAAACCCGCGCATGCTCCAGAAAATCACCCGACTGAACTTTTCGTTCGAATTCATCCTCGGATACAAAATCATACCATTTTCCGGCACTTTCCGTGGCTCGCGGCGGCCTTGTAGTACATGACACTGAAAACATTGTGCCCGGCACTTCCAGCATTTTTTGCACGAGCGTGGATTTTCCCGACCCGGATGGCCCAGACACGATGAACACGAGTGGCGATTGCGCGTGTGAAAGCGTCATTCGACGTTTTGCGCCTGCTCGCGCAACTTCTCAATGTCGGATTTTACTTCCAGCGCTAATCCCGTGATCGCCAGGCCCTCGGACTCCACTCCGGGCGTCTTTGAAAGCAATGTGTTCGCCTCCCGCTGCATTTCCTGCAAAAGGAAATCGAGCTTTTTTCCGGCTTCGCCCGCTCCGTTCAGCAATTTGCCGAACTGCTCGACATGGCTGCGTAGCCGGGCAAGTTCCTCGCTCACGTCGCTGCGCTCGGCCAGGATGGAAGCCTCTTGCGCGAGGCGTATGGGATCGACCTGCACGCCCTTCAGAAGCTCGCCCAGCCGTATTTCCAGGCGGTTGGCAATCGCGGGCCGCACTCGCTCCGTCAAGATTTCAATTTCCGATGTCCTGGAGCCGATCCGCCTCAAAATTCCCTGCATCTCGGCGAGGAGCGATTGCCCTTCCATGCGGCGCATCACTTCCAACTTGTTCAGCGCCTGCTCCAGGCACGCCTCTACTTGTGCGCCCAGCCGTTCCTGTTTTTCTTCGCTCTGCAATTCACCCGCGGTTCCGGGCGCGGCAACCACGCCGGGAAGGCGCAAAAGCGAAACGAGGTCCGGCTCGACTTTTACGCTGAATTCCTTGCGCAATCGCTCGACAGCCTTCAAGTAGGATCCGGCGATCTCATGATTCACTTCAATCGCGCCCGTTCCGCCGGCCTCGTAATAAATATTTATATCCACGTGGCCGCGGCGCAATCTGTTTCGAACCGCCTGCCTGATGCGCGATTCGAACACTTCAAACCCGTCTGGCATGCGAAGGTGCAGGTCGAGGAAGCGGTGATTTACGCTGCGCAGGTTGATGCGCACGGCGCTTCCTTCGCGCTCGACGCGCGCCTGCGCAAAACCCGTCATTGAGTAAATTCCTTCAGTTGCCGTTGTAGCTTTCATCGATCCGCCTTGGGCGCGGGGGTTGCCGCGTCATCCATGTCCGCAAACTGCATTTCGTAGAGCCGCGCGTAAATTCCGTTGCGTGCGAGTAGTTCCTGATGTGTCCCCGTCTCCGCAATTTTTCCTCCGTCGAGGACGATAATCTTGTCCGCTCGCCGGATTGTCGAGAGGCGGTGCGCGATGACAAACGCTGTGCGGTCCACCATCAAGTTCGAAAGTGCGCGCTGCACGAGCATTTCGGACTCAGAGTCTAACTCAGATGTTGCTTCGTCCAGAATCAGGATGGGCGAATCCTTGAGGATCGCGCGCGCGATGGCGATGCGCTGGCGCTGCCCGCCGCTCAGGCGCTGCCCGCGGTCGCCCAGCATGGTGCGGTAGCCCTGCGGTAGCTCCGTGATGAATTCGTGCGCCAGAGCCGCTTTGGCGGCCGCTTCTACGCGTTCCTTGGGAAGTCCCGGCTGGCCGTAGCAGATGTTGTTCCAGACCGTGTCGTTAAACAGGATCGTCTCCTGCGTCACGATGGCCATCTGTTCGCGCAAGGATCGCAGCGTAACTTCGCGCACATCCATGCCATCGATGCGCAGGACGCCCGAGGTTACAGGGTAGAACCGGGGTAGCAGGTTTACGAGTGTGGTTTTCCCCGCGCCGCTCGACCCCACGATGGCGATTAATTCGCCTGCGCGCGCCTGGAGCGAAACGTCGCGAAGAATGGGCGATTCGGCGTCGTATCCAAACCCGACATGCTCAAATTCCACGCTGCGCGAGAACGGAGGCAGAGTGGGCAGGCCCGGCTCCGCCGCCGGTTCGCCCTGGCTGCCAATATATTCGAAAACTTTTGCGGTCGCGCCGAATGCCAGTTCGAACTGCTGATAAACCGAGCCCAGGCCCTTCACAGGTTCGTAGGACTTGAACAGGGCGTAGATGAAGGTGACGAAAATTCCAGCCGTCATCGCCCCAGTTTTGATTTGTTCGCGCGCGTACATGAGCACCAGGACAATGACGACCGCGCCAAGCAAATCCATCAGCGGAGATGTAGCCACCAGCGCGCGAATCCAGCGCATGTTTTCGCGCAGCAGACGTTCGGCTGAAGCGCGAAACTTGCCAATCTCAAAATCTTCCATCCCGAACGCTTTTACGACGCGGTTGCCGCTGACGGTCTCTTCCAAAATTTGCGACAGTTCGCCGATCCCGGCTTGAATTTTTTCCGTCGAGCGGCGGATGCGCTTGCCCAATGCTCTTACGGGGACAACCACCATAGGCAGGAGAATGATCGAGCCGAGTGTCATCTTCCAATTGGTTGCGAACAACACGGAGAGAAGAAAAAACAACGTGAAAGTATGGCGGAAGGCCAACGCCAGATATTCCGAAAACGCGCTGCGAACGCGCTCGACGTCATTAATCACAGTGGACAACAGACGGCCAGTTTGGTGGTGCTGAAAAAAGCCGATGGGTTGACGGATGACCTTTGCATACACTTCGTTTCTCAGGTCGGTCACTCCGGCGATGCCCGCGTGCTGCACCAGCACGTTTCCCAGAAATTCAGCGAAACCTTTGCCGATGAAGACAGTGAGGATGGCAATCGCGAAGAGAGTTCCGACGCTGTGAATGCTCGCGGGAAGAAAAGAATTTAAATAAATAGCCTGATGCGTCAGCGGATTTTTGATCAGCAGAAGCTTGGAATCGGGAGCCTGGGGATTGAGCACGCGGTCAAAAATCGGAGTGATCATCAGCGCGATCAAACCTTCGGCGAGGCCCACGACGGAAAGGCACACGACCCCAGCCGCAAGCCGCAATTTGTACGGCATCACGTAACGCAACAGCCGGCCGAGTTCTTCCCGTTTATTCAAAAAATTATTGATCCCCTGTGAGATGAACAAAAACTCTGGGCCTTGGTACGCTACGAATCGCCCGCGCGTTTGTCAAGTTTGTGTGGCATAGGCTTCAGCCTGTGCGGGTTTAGTCTTTGCGAGGCCTAAACCCGCACAGGCTGAAGCCTATGCCACTTAAACCGCTACTTTGCCAGATCGCGGTGCACTACTTTGGATGCGTATCCCTTTTTGTGCAGCGTTTTGTTCACGGCTTCCGCGAGCATCACGGAGCGATGGCGTCCGCCGGTGCAGCCGAAGGCAATCGTCAGATAACTTTTCCCTTCACGGATGTAATGTGGAATTAAATAAACAAGCAGGCCTTCGACGCGACGCAAAAATTCCTCGGTTTGCGGAAACGAACGGATGTAGCGGGCGACGCGCGGATCGCGTCCGGAATATTTGCGCAGCTTCGGAATAAAATGGGGGTTGGGCAAAAAACGCACATCGAAAACCAAATCCGCGTCCGCCGGAAGGCCGTGCCTATATCCAAAACTCACGAGCGAAACCATCATCGGGCGGCGATTGGTTTTCTGAAAGCTGTGCGTGATGAACTGGCGCAGCTCGTGAACATTAAATTTTGTAGTGTCGATCACCACGTCGGCCAGCTTGCGGATCGGCTCCATCAGCACGCGCTCGCGGCGCAAGCCCTCCAGCACGGGACGGTCATGCCCGAGCGGGTGCGGCCGCCGCGTCTCGCTGAAGCGGCGCAGCAGAGCTTCCTCGGTCGCCTCGATAAATACGAGCGTCGCGGGATCTTCCGCGCGGAGCTGGCGCAGGATGGCGGGCAGCCTTTCCAGTTGATCGCCTTCGCGGACGTCCACCAGCAGCGCAGCGCGCTGAATTTCTCCGCCGGAGCGCATGTGCAATTCGCTGAATGTGGGAATCAACGCTACAGGAAGGTTATCGACGCAATAAAAGCCGAGGTCTTCGAAAGTTTTGAGGACGGTGCTTTTTCCCGAGCCGCTAAGCCCGGTGAGAATCACCAATTGCCGGGCGTCGCGCGCGTTTCTGCGCTTCACGCGGCCAGCCTAAACCTTGACCCGGCGCTGGTGCGTGCTGGGAATGCGGAGATCTTCGCGATATTTGGCAACCGTGCGGCGCGTGACATGAATTCCGGCATCGTCCAGTTTTTTTGCAATCAAGTCGTCGGTAAGCGGGTGCGATGTATCTTCCTCGTCGATCATCTTCTTCACCAGTCGCTTCAGCGTCTGAAGCGACATGTTGTTGCCTTCCGGCCCGTTAACCGATTCAGAAAAGAAAGACCGCAATTCGAGCACGCCCTGCGGCGTGTGCGCGTACTTGCTGGAAACAGCGCGGCTGACGGTGGAAGGATGCACGCCGACTTCTTCCGCCACTTCCTTGATCATCATGGGCTTCAGGCGGTCCGCGCCATGGTCGAGGTATTCCCCTTGGCGCTGAATAATAATCTGGCAGACGCGCAAGATGGTGTGCTTGCGCTGCTCGATGCTTTTCATCAGCTGCATCGCGGCGGTCACGCGTTCCTTGACGTAGTTGCGCACTTCGCGGTCGGCGGCGTCACGCGCAAGCAGCCTGCGATAGACAGGCGAGAGGCGCAGCTGCGGCACGTCATCATCGTTCATGAAAACTTGCCACTGATCGTCCACTTTGCGGAAGTACACATCCGGCTCGACGAGGCGCGGCTGCGTCTTGTTGTAGCGCAAGCCGGGACGCGGATCGAGCTTCTTGATCACATCCACGGCTCGCTTCACGAGCTCCACGGGCCGGTTCAGTGCGCGGGCAATTTCTTTTAATTGATTGGCTTGGAGGAGGCGCGCGAGAGGCGTTTCGGCGCTTAGCTCTTCGGCTTCGCTCGCCGCCAAGGGGCGCTTGGGCAGGCACTCGGAAACAATCTGCATGGCCAGAGTATTTTGATCGTCCAGCGTGCGCAACTGCGTCAGCAGGCATTCGCGCAAATTGCGGGAGGCGACGCCCAGCGGATCGAATTCCTGCACCACAGCCAGAGCTTCCTCGACATCTTCCATCGAGTATTTTCCGTTTTGCGAAATTTCTTCGAGCGATGCGCTGAGGTAACCGTTCTCGTCGAGGTTCCCGATGATGGCTTCGGCAATTTCGCGCACCACGTCATTGCAAACCGTTACGCTCATCTGCCAGGCAAGATGTTCGGTAAGCCCCTGCGCGGAAGAAAGAAACTTGTCAAAGGAAGGCCGCTCAATCACTTCCGTTTCGCCACGCTCCGGATTGCCGCCGCCGCTATCCAGATACTGGTTGAAGAAGGAAGCAACATCGAAATCTTCAAACTGGCTGACGGGCTCGGTGGCGGGAATCTTTTCGGTTTCGGCCTTGAGGAAAGTTTCCGCGCTGTAATCTTCCGGGGTGACGCTCTCTTCGGAGAGTTCCTCAAGCACGGGATTCTCAATCATTTCCTGATTGATCATCTCGCGAAGTTCGAGGCGATTCAGAGCCAGGACGCTTACCATCTGAACGAGGCCAGGGGTAAGGATCTGCTTCTGTGCTACACGTAGGTGCAGTTTTGGTTGAAGCCAGCTCATAATATTGCGTCAATTCAAACGGAAATGATCTCCGAGATACACACGGCGCACTTCGGAATTGCCGCTGAGGTCGTCAGGCGTCCCCGCGGCCAGCACTTTGCCATTTTGAACAATGTAAGCGCGATCGGTAACATTCAGGGTTTCGCGGACCTGGTGGTCTGTAATCAGCACGCCAATTCCCTCGCGGCTCAATTCCGTAATAATTTTCTGAATATCAACTACAGTCAGCGGGTCAATGCCCGCAAATGGCTCATCCAGCAGAATGAAGGCAGGCTCCAGGACCAGCGAACGCGCAATTTCCAGGCGCCGACGTTCGCCGCCCGATAACGTATAAGCCCCGTTGGTTCTTACCGTTTCCAGCTTCATTTGCGCCAATAACTCCTCAAGGCGGTCACGCTGTTGCTCTGAAGTCAGAGGAAGCGTTTCGAGTACCGCAATCAGGTTTTCTTCCACCGTAAGTTGCCGGAAAACCGAAGGTTCTTGCGGCAAATAACTGATTCCATTGCGGGCCCGGAGGTACATGGGGAGGTCGGTGATATCGTCCCCGTTCAGGAGGACTCGCCCGGAATCCGGCCGGGCTAAACCAACCAAAATATAAAACGTAGTCGTCTTCCCTGCGCCGTTGGGCCCTAAAAGGCCTACAACTTCACCCTGGCTGATCTCCAGGTTGACGTCATCTACAACTTTACGCCCTCGATACGACTTGCTAAGTTCGACGGCCTGAAGCTTGAGCATGCCACGTCATTTCTCGACCTGGTGAAGCGTAACGGTTCTCGAACCATCCGCCGAATCTACAAGAATCCTATCATCGGCAAAAAAGAAGGTCAATTGACGGCCCGTGGTCGTGTCTCCAGTTGAGCTATATAGAGTTGGTTTACCTTCGGAAAGAACAAACTTGCCTTCTGAGGCCGTGTACTCGGCCCGTTCCGAGGTTCCGCGGCGGTCTTGCTGGCTGACGGTTACGCCTCCGTTTGCCACGGAGCGTGACAATTGCTTCGTGCCGCTTGGGGCACCGCTGTCAGAAAAATAAAGATCGATTCGATCCGCTTGGATAGATCCTTGCTCGGAATCCACCCGCGCATCCTGCTCAATCCGTCCACGCGATTCGGTTTCCCAATACGTCAGCAAACCTCCGCGGACATGGCCCAGTTGCGGCCCGGTGCGCGCCTTTTGAGCGGGCATCCTGCTAGCCACAGGCATGGGAGTTTTGCTGTTATTTTTGCCGTCAAGAGATGCGCTGGCCGTTCCTGTAGGATCGTGCAACTTCGGGTTCCATGCGGCCTGCGGGAAAACTCCGCGCACATGGCCTTTTGCCTGAAGGATTTGCGTTGGGCGATCCAATTCGATCGTATCCGCTTCGACCACGGATTCGCCCTGCCACATCCTCGCTTTACCTGTGTAGGTGGCGTGGCCGCGCGTGGTATCCGCCACGAGATGTTCGCCTGAAATATGCGCAGGCTCTTGCGCTAAATTGGAAATACTGGACGAGGAGGGATGCAAATCCGTGGTCATCACGTGGCCGTCCGCGTGCAGCAGATTTGCACCTGAAGAAAAGGTCGCCGATTGGGCCGTCGTTTGCATGGACGCATCAGCGACCAGAACTGAACCGTCGAGGGTAACGGTATTGCTTGCACGATCGACGTGCGCGCGATCGCTTTGTCCCGCATAGGCTGCATCGTGAAAATGGACGTCGCCGGATTGATCAATCGTCGTCCACTCGCCGGTTTTGTCGAACTTGGCGATTAATTCGCGCGATGCTGTGGTCTGCTCTGGATCGTCGCCCAGTTTGCGATTCACTTCCACGCCGCCCGTGCTCACGAGCTGCTGCAATTGATTTTGTGCGTTGAATTTAAGGTTTATCTGCTTGCCCGCCATGCGCGTCACTTGCGGAACGGATTTGCCATTGACGATGGCCACGTTTCGCCAATCAACACGCGCCGGGGCCAGTGAATTGGCGCTTTCCATATGAGTTGAGCCGTCATGTGTTGGCGGGGCGAAGTGCATCTCGAGGGCGTCCGTAACGATGTGGCGGGTTCCGCTGTTAAATGCGGCGCTCGTGGAAGTGAGCGTGACGCCGTTGCTGGCCGTCAGCAAATGCGGCACATTGTCTTGCGTGGCGAGGTCCAGTTGAATGCGCCCCGCATCGATTCCATCCCCGCCAACAGGAGTATTCTGCGTGGCGTGCACATTTCCGGTAGCCACAATCGACTTCACGGAGCCGTCTGCCCTCATATCCGAAGCGATTTCATCCGCGATCAGCGCAATGGGGCCATCCGAAGTTACATCGTGCATCCGCGGATTTCCGCTGGCTACAAAACGTTTGGCTTGCAACTCGGAATCAAGATCCAATTGCAATTTTTCGGTGACCAGTTCAATGGCGGCCTGCTGCGCGTGAACGCTTCCCAACATTTGCACGACTCGAGTATCTCGCTGGAAAAGCATGCTGTCGCCGGAAACGTGAACATCGTTTTCATTTCCCGGCTTATTTTTAACGGAAACTTCTGCGGGCGAATTGGAAAGGTTTAAATCAACGCTACGAACCAGCCGAAGTATGCCGTTGTTCGAATCGTAGGTCACGCCCAAGGCGTGACCATCTCCTCCGGGCCAACGAAAAGTTACCGGCTTGTCGGTTCGCGCCACTCCGGAACTGCGGTCAAACGTTAGCCCTGAAGTTGCCACGTGCACTGCATTTGCAGCCTGGGATGCGCCAGCAGCTTGCAAGTTGATCTGAACATCTCCCGCGCAACTGATCTGCCCCGTGTTCGAAATAAAATCACACGCATTCGTTCGCAGCGTATCGTTCCTGTCTCCCGCTTTCCCGTACACGACGATCGCAACGTCTTCCAGCAGGTTCCGGCTTCCCTCTTTGAACGATGTCGTGCGCGAGGCCTTCACGGTGTAAATCGTGCGTTGGCCTTCGACCTTGGAATAGGAAAATTCATTGGAACGTTCTTCTACAGTCGACGGAACAGGCGGCGGGGCCTTCTTCTCAGCCTGGCGTGCCATCCATGTATTGCGACCGTACACACTCACAACGATCGCGGCGAGCAGACCCGCTACCGCGAGCGACCACCGCGCATATTTCCGCGCTTCACTGTTCCTCATCCGTTCGAGAGCCTCACTGCTTTGACAGCGAGTATAGGGGAGTCGTCGGCAACGAACAACGTCACGCCCGCCGACCGATTCGTAAGCGCACATTCAACTGCACCCGGATTAGATGCGGGATTCTTTGACGCGGGACCATGACTCCCGAATGAAAGTTACCTAAAGCGATTCATAATATGTTGAGAATCGCGGCTGGACCAGATCGTTCAGCGACTCTGCGGAAATTACGTGCAGACCCTTTAGGGGACGGTGAAAAATCATCACAATGACACGACCAGCGAAAGCTGCTTGGATTTTTTTCAACTCGCAACGCAGAAAGACGGGAAGAAAAACGCGGCCCTAATTGACTGTAGTGTAGGGTTCGGACAGCGTAAACGGAGCAATCTCTATATCGAACTGCTCGGCGCCTTGATTAATCATCTGATAGGTGCCATGCATGGAGCCGAATGGGGTAGTGAGTGGGCAGCCGGAAGTGTATTCAAAACTCTGGCCGGGCGCCAAGGTTGGCTGTTTCCCGATCACGCCGGGGCCCTGCACTTCTTCCACTTTGCCCATTCCGTCCGTAATCACCCAGTGGCGGCTCACGAGCTGAACCGTTTCTTTGCCCTCATTCGCAATCGTAACCGTGTACAGAAAAAACCATTGGCTATTGCCAGGGCTCGAACGCGTAGGGTCGTATTGCGATTGGACGCTCACACGGATATTTCTAGTTGTGGCTTCGGATAAGAACATTGGCGCGTTTATAATACCGCATTCCGCAAGTACTGTGAAACGGGGCGGGATTGTTTCATCCGTGTCTTTCCAACCAACATTATTCATTCTTCTCCGGTATGCCTCCAATTCAAAAAGTCGATTTTGAGATTCCGGGAAACGGTTTTATAATGGGTCTATCGGCATGCTGTGCCGAGAAGGAGGTGATCCAGTGAGGTACGGAACAAATTGATTTCGTTTTAGGGGAGGTGCTTGTGAGTTTGCTGAGCGCCTCCTTTTTTTGTCCCTCCTATCGCGCACCCGGCAATTCCCTTGGAAATCTTGAATTTGAAAAATCTCGCAGAATGAAATTTTTATCGCCAGGCAATGAGGCCAAATACCCGGATCAATGCCAAAATGTGAATAAACGATTACAAATGCGACTTCGATTTACGGAGAGGAAATTGGCGGTTAGATTTCCATCACTGTTTTTTGAGGGTTGACTCATACTCGCTCTGGTGACAAATTCTATATTCTGATCGTTGAACACTTTTTGGCTGAACATGATTTTAAAAATGAAGTGACGGGAAGAATTCGCCCCAAGCTGGAATCGTAAGTTACGAGCCGGCCAATCCTGTCTTGATTCCATGAAAAGCTGAATACCGCGAAGGCAAAAATGAGCTCATTGAAATGCTGCAAATGTGGAAAACGAACTCGTAAGTTAACGATCGTCTGCGAAAATTGCGGCCACCGGTTTTGCCAGACTTGCAAAGGCGGCAAAGGGTGACGCGTCAGGTGTGTTGCATCCGCGCAAGATATTCTCGTTAAACTAGCTGCAGAAAAAGCATTGCAGTCTGTCATTCCGAGCGGAGCAAGGAATCTCTCTTCGATTTAAATTTAAGAAAACAAAGAAAGAGAGATTTGGGGTTGTCCCCTTGAGTGAGACATCCGGTTAAGAGACTCTTCGC
>DATAPT010000511.1:0-3964 GCA_036265065.1 Candidatus Acidiferrales bacterium
CAGCTGCGCTGCGAACTCGTCAACGTCCGCATCAGGAGCCAGCGGAACCTTGCGGCAGCACAGACGCATGATTTCCGCGCGATCCGCCGCGCCGGGTTTCGCGAACGGAAGGATATAGTCAAATCTGCCGCTGCGCAAGAGCGCAGGTTCGACGCGCTCGGGGCGATTCGTGGCGGCCACGAGGAGCACGCCCTTTACGTCACGCAGATTGTCAATCTCACGCAGAAGCTGGCTAAGAATTCTCTGATAAATGTCAGAGCCGAGGTGGTCGACGCCAAATTTCGGGGCGAGCGCGTCAATCGTGTCAAAGAAAAGGATGCAGGGAGCCGCACGGCGCGCCTTTTTGAAAACTTCGCGCAACGCTCGCTCGGATTCGCCGAGCCACTTGGAATAGAGTTGCGGGCCATCGATGGCGATGAGCGGAATCTGTTTCTCGCCGGAAAGGGCGCGCGCCATGGCCGTTTTACCCGTGCCGGACGGGCCAACAAACAGGATGCCGCGCGGCGGCGCGAGGCCCACCTTATCGTAAATTTCGTTGTGCATGTGCGAATGCTCGACTACGGAATCGAGCAGGCGCTTCAGATCCGTCAGGCCGCCAAGATCCGCGAAAGTCGTTGTACTTTTTTCGATAAAAAATTCGCGGGTTGCGCTAGGCTCGACTTCTTTCAGGCCAGAAAGAAAATCCGCGCGCGTCACGTGCAGCCCAGTTAAATCCGCAGGGGGTGCGCCGTCGGTTTCGAGCGGCGCCGTGGCGAGGAATCCGCGCAGCGCGATCATGCCAACTTCCTGGCACAGCGCTTCCAGGTCAGCGCCCACAAATCCGTGCGAATGTTCTGCGATTTCCTGGAGGTTGACGTCGGCGGCAAGCGGCATGGCGCGCGTGTGAATTTTCAGGATTTGCAGCCGCGCCTGCGTGTTGGGCACGCCGATTTCAATTTCGCGGTCGAATCTACCAGGCCGCCGCAATGCCGGATCGAGCACCTCGGGAATATTCGTTGCTCCGATTACGATCACTTGGCCGCGCGATACAAAGCCATCCATCAGGCCAAGGAGTTGGGCGACAACGCGCTTTTCGACTTCACCGGAAACTTCGGCGCGCTTTGGAGCCACCGCGTCAATTTCATCGATAAATAAAATCGCAGGGGCGCGGCGAGCGGCTTCTTCAAAAACTTCGCGCAGCTTGGCCTCGCTCTCGCCGTAAAACTTGCGCATGATTTCCGGGCCGTTCAGCGAGATGAAATGCACACGGCTTTCGGCGGCAACAGCGCGAGCGAGCAACGTTTTTCCCGTACCTGGAGGCCCGTACAACAGCACACCCTTGGGCGCGAATATTCCCAGCCGCTCGAAGATGCGCGAGTGTTTTAAAGGCAGTTCAACCATCTCGCGAACGCGTGCGACTTCCCTTTCGAGGCCGCCAATGTCTTCATACGAAACAGCCGGGGCGCGAACCGCGGTCTGTTCGCCTTCCACGATGCGGATATCTGTTTTTGCTCCGATGATCACCGGGCCGGAGGGAATTGTGCGCACCACCTGGAAATTTACGGCCTTGGCAAAGGTTGGCACGCGCACGATGCAGCCTTGCGTAACCGGCACGCCCGTCAGGTCTTCCACAATGCGCTCGACGGCAATAATCGCGGGAGCAGCGCCAATCCACATGGGGGAAAGCCGTACGGCCAACGCTTGCGAGTGCTCGACGGGCGTGACGTTGACCTGCTCCTGCAGGCCGACGCCGCAATTGCTGCGAGCAGTGCCATCGATCTGCACAAAGCCTTCATGCTGCTCGTCCGAAATTTCCGCCCGCGCCACGGAGGATGTGCCGCCCGTAACTTTCACCACGTCGCCAGCGTGAGCGCCGATGCGCTGCAGATCAGAAGGCGCAAGTCGCGCTATCGCCCGCCCCACGTCCTCTACACGCGCTTCCGCGACGCGCAAAGTGAGCGTCGTAGCCGGCGAAGAGGGCGTGAGTTCGGTCACTTCGCCGCCTGGAATCGCGATTGGAGATGCGTGCTGAACCGCGCGAAGAGGTTCGCCAACTTCTGCTGTTCCGCGTGATCTTTCAGGTCTGAGTAAATCTCGATGCGGGTGTTGTTATTTCCGAGGTCAATCAGGCGGAGCGTTCCAATGTTGGTGTGTTCCAGGGCCCAACCCTCGCCCTGCGTGGAGGCGACCGCCATACAAAGAGTGTTTTTGTCGCTTTCCCAGGGAACGACGACGGCGGTGAGACTGCCTAAGCCGATAGCGAATTGCTCAATGGCGCCGGAGACGGCGCGAGGGGAACCAGCGGTCATGAACTCAAAAAGCTTTTCGCTCATGTGATTCTGTGGTACACTGGATCAGTGATTGGACCACTTGACAAAGAAACTTTAGCACTGGAGCGCAATGCTGTCAAGCGCTTAGCGCATTCTTCCTCTGAAGAATCGCGCATCATTACGCCAATTAAAAAAACTAGAATCGCCGAAGAAGTGGCCGACCGGATACGTGTGTTAATGCTGGACGGCACGTTTTCTGCAGGCGAGCCGCTTCCCTCGGAACGCCACCTTGCGGAACGATTTGAGGTGAGTCGCGGATCGATTCGCGATGCACTGCGCACGCTGGAAACCATCGGCCTGGTTGAAACGCGGCACGGGCAGGGAACTTTTCCGCTGGAACTCTCTGTCGACAGGCTGGTTGCGCCGCTGGCTTCCGTGATGAGTTACCGCTCGGATTTACAGGACGAACTGCTCGATGTGCGGCGAATGTTTGAGCCTGCCGTGGCGCGAGTGGCGGCGCTGCGCGTATCCGACGATGATTTAGCCGACCTGCAACGCATCCTGGATACGCAGCGGTTAAAGCTAAAAGCAGGCCAATCCGCCATCTCGGAAGACACTGCGTTCCACGCCATTCTGGCGCGGGCCACGCGCAATCGCGTGGTCATGAGCATCATGGCGACGCTGAATGATTTGCTTGTCGATTCGCGCACGAATTCCCTGCTGCAAAAGGGTCGCCCTGCGCGGTCGATCGACGGACACGAAGCGGTGGTTGCCGCGCTGCGGCGGCGCGATGCGGAAGGCGCTTCGCAGGCGATGTATAATCACATCGATCAGATTGCCGATATCCAACTGCACGCAAAGAAGGATTCCGATTCCCCCGGCGAGTAGGCGGAGACCCACGATATGGAAGAAAGCCTGCGCGCGCAGATTGACTCCAATCTTTCTCATCTCGATCATTTGATCCGCAGGGGAAATAAACTGCGCGAATCCTTGTCGGCGGATCCCACGAATAAATCCTCGATTGTAGCCAATCGCGCCTGGCAGCAGGATTGCGGCGTGGCCATTAACCAATTGTCGGGCGGCAGCAAGGCGCATTGGCTGGCTCGCGCGTTCAGCGAGGCGTTTTTGTTGCGGACAGATGCCGGCGAAGCGATTGATCTTGTGCCGCCGGCAGTAATAGTCGAGCGGCTCGTAAATGTTCTGGACCAGGCGGTCCTCTCGCTCTCTCGCATGGGAACGGAACAAACTTCCGCTTCTTCGTCGCCGGTTGCGCCGCAACCCCGGCGCTTTGAATTTGTTCATAATGCGGAAATCCGCCCGGTTCTCGAACAGGCATTCGCGGACAGCCGGGATGCGCTGGAGCAGCGCAAATATGACGATGCGCTGACCAACACTTGCGGAATCCTGGAAGCCATCGTGACCGATGCGCTGGAGCACAATGGCGTCGATGCCATGGCCTGCGCGGATGAGCTTAAGGGGAAAATTTCCGACTGGACTTTTAACGAACGGCTGATCGTTGCGGAAAAAGCGGGATTGATTCACGGTGGTTGCGCGCGCCTTCCGGAAATTGCGCGCCGATATCGTGATTCGATGGATGCGGACGGGAATGCAGATTTGCAAGTTACGGAGCAGGATGCGCGCCGCTCCATGCAAGTGCTTCACGTCATCATGAGAGATTTGGACCCCGGACGCTAGAGAAAATACTCAATCCGAAT
>DATAPT010000512.1:0-2443 GCA_036265065.1 Candidatus Acidiferrales bacterium
GTATTTGCGATAATCGTTCGGGGAATCGCACATATAGGAGGAGGAAATGCGTCACGCAATTCTTGGGGCGGGCGGCGTAGGCGGGCTGATCGGCGTCGCTCTTGCGAAATCAGGAGAAGACGTAACTCTGGTCCTTCGGCCAGAGTCGTTGAAAGATTATCCGGCTGAGCTTTCGCTGGAAAGTCCGCTGGGCAACTTCCGTGTTCCAGTGCATCACGTTGCCACTCTGGCCACTCCTGTTGACGTGCTGTGGGTCACCGTAAAAGCCACTCAGCTCGATGCCGCGCTGCGGAGCGTGACCGTGCCAGCCGAACAAATTGGAACAGTTGTGCCGCTTCTGAATGGAATGGACCACATCCCCATTTTGCGGCAGCGTTTTGGACATGACCGCGTTGTGCCTGCAAGCATTGGAGTGGAAGCAGAACGTGCGGCACCCGGGAAAATCATTCACCGCGGGATGGCTGTGAGGTTGTCGATTGCTTCCCTGGGCGAAAGCCGGCTGGCAGGAGTAGTGGAAAAATTGAACGCGTTTGGTTTTAAGTGCCAATTTGTGGCCGATGAAATGAAAATACTTTGGACCAAGCTGTCGTTTCTTGCCCCATTTGCGCTGACCACGACGGCCTCTGGCATGACCATTGGTGAAGTGAATAGCGATCCTACATGGCGGAAAAGATTGGAATCCGTGGCGCGCGAAGTTGCCGCTGTGGGGACGGCGAGCGGGACGCCACTGGATCCGGTTGTGATTCTTTCATTTTTTGATAAAACGCCGCCGGGCGGGCGCAGCTCCATGCAGAAAGATGTGGCGGCCGGAAATCCGCCCGAGGTGGACGGCATCGCGGGACCTATCCTGCGCTTGGCCGTGGAACACGGAATCGACGTGCCGACCACGCGCGAACTTGTCGGGATGATCAGGGGTAAAGCTTCGGCCGGGAATAAAAGCTGAGTGATGGAAAAATCTTAAAAACTTTAACACAGAGGACACAGAGAAAAAGCTGAGAAAACCTGGAGAATCACTGGCTATGAATGAAAGTCTCTCCGGTTTTCTCCGCACTTCCTCTGTGCTCTCTGTGTTAAATCTTTTGAATTCCTTAGCACGGTGACGGCGACTACCCCCCGGATGCGGCGCTTTTGGCCTGCTCTGGATGAGTCAGAGGCATAGCCACAAGGTGTTCCGACAGGAACCAAACCTGTAGTTCATTGCCGCGAATCACATCGCTCACTAGCAGATCGTTTGTCCCGTCGTCCCCGACTTCCGAGGCTTCGCGGGCCATCGTGCGCGCTTCCTTTAGAATAAATTCGTGCGCTTCGAGTAGGCGCGAAATTTGCACGGGTGGCTCTTCCCTGCCGCGAGGAGGGCGCGGGATAATCGTAGTTTCGGCCACGTCCGCGGCCATGGCGAGGCTGACGCCGCCCAAAATTTGAATTCGTTCCGCAATCGAATCCACAAGCTCATCTTGCTCGCCGTGATGCTTATCAAAAAGCAAATGGAGTTGATAGAAAGTTGGCCCGGCCACTTGCCAATGATGCTTCTTGTACATGTCACGCAGCGTCATGGTGTCAGCCAAAATTTGATTAAGATTTTCGATACTCGACTCACAGGCAGTTTCGTCGAGGGCGATCGGGGTCCTAGCGATTTTTCCGTATGGTTGAGTTTCCCTTGCATGCTGGTGAAGAATGGGCTTTGCGCGTTGAGCGCCTACTTCGAGTTGAGCCCGGCTGGCTTCCAATTCTCGCTTCTTTGTCGTCACGCGGTGCCTCCTTGAACGTAAGTGGCCCTGGGCTGAGCATCTTTTCGTATACGCCCGTGGCGCCGCATGTGTCAAGCACTGGCGGGCGCGGTAGGGGTACGGCGATTGCGCCGCAAAAATGCCCTCTCCGTGCCGAAATGCGTGGCACGGAGATGCCACTACGAAACCGCTTTTGTAGCGTCCGCCCTTCTTTTGGGGCGGGCAGCCTTTTTGCTATGAAATCAGGATCGCTCTACAAACAATCAGTGCAAAAAAAAGAAAAACCCGGAAGGCGCATCGTCACGCCTATCGCGGGTTTTCCTGTAGATCGCGTTTCGGTAATTCGTCCCGTGGATTTAGTTAGGCAACAGAACCGTGTCAATCACGTGAATGACGCCGTTTGACTGCTCGACGTTCGCAATCGTGACCTTCGATTTATCACCCTTCTCATCGGTCAGAATGAGATCTTTGCCCTGCATGCTGGCCCACAACTTGCCCCCGCTCACCGTGTTCAACTCAGCCTTGCCCATGCCTGACTTGATGGCCGCAGCAAAATCTTTGGCGTTCATTTTCCCGGAAACGACGTGGTAGGTCAGAATTTTGGTTAGCATCGCCTTGTTTTCAGGCTTCAGCAGAGTTTCAATGGTTCCTGCCGGGAGTTTGGAAAATGCTTCATTGGTTGGCGCAAATACTGTAAACGGTCCGGGGCCTTCGAG
>DATAPT010000513.1:0-3734 GCA_036265065.1 Candidatus Acidiferrales bacterium
ACGGAGGGGACCACGGGGGAGACCACGATAGACATTAAGACGCGGTCGATTTGATTCTTGTAGAAACCGCCTTCAGGGCGGGCACTGCTGATTCGGGCAGATGCTTGCCTGAAGGCGAGCGCTACAGAAGGAATGTCCTCCATTCCTTCAAGACAGCTGACGGGTCCGTTTCGTCCAAAGCAGACCAGCAACTCCTATTACAAATAAAATCCCGCCACGGATCGCCCAGCGCATTTGACCGGTCATGAAGCTTCCGGGCAAAACATTAATTCCCTGCAGAAACCAAATGATGCCGATGAGCATGAAGATTGCGCACACTATTCTCACAATAATTTTCATGTTCCCTCCGCCTGGCGACGCGTTAGAAACAATCGCAAGATTTTGTAGCGCCCGCCTTCAGGCGGGCATTGCCGCCCATCCAGATGCTCACCTGAAGATGAGCGCTACATGGAATTGGGTTTTCATCACGTCCGCTGTAGCAATGGCCGAAGCTCGCGGATGTCCTTTACATTTTCAAGGTTGAGCAATTTATCGACAAGCGTGTCGCACTTTTTCAGGCCGAGGACGGGGATAATGAGGTCGCGAGCTTTGGACACAACCTCTTCGCGGTCCATCGGATTTTCTGGAGTGCCCCGGACGGATTCGACGCGCTCGGTCAGCTTGGTTCCATCGGTGAGCGTAACTTCTACGATGGCCACGCGTTTCGGAATCATGCGCTCGAGTTCTTCTTCGCCGATCAACTGCACCTTGGCGCGTTCGCGCAGGATGGCCGGGTCCTGCATGCGAGCCTTATCGTGCGCGGCCTTGAAGGAAGCGGTTTTGTCGATGATCATCACGGCGATCATATGTTGCAGGCAAATGTCGGGCATCTCTCGATTGTTTACCGTGTAGGCGGCCGTGGTTGCCGTGCGCACCACTACCTGCTTCACCTGATCCGGCTCGAAGGGATGTTTTTTCATGATGAGTTGCAGCGCGTCCAGCGGCGATTGAATGGGGCCGCCCGTCGTCCATCGCTTGAGCGTCGTAAAGGTTACTTCGTAGCGCTCGCCGAGCCCATCGACAAATTTTGAGGAATCGCCTTTGGCATCGTAGGACATCACGAAATTGTCCGGGCCAGACATTACGTCATTCACAGCTGTCCAGCCAAGCTGCACGACGAGCGCTCCGGTTACTCCATTGCGCGCCGTGCTTCCGGCAAAAACGAAACCCTTTTCGATGTGATCCGTATCGCGCCGCCAGGTAGCGAAACCCGCGCCGGCCTGCTGCGCTGCGTAGTCGAGCAGCCAGCGCATCTGCTGCGCGTCCAGACTTAACACGCAGCCGGCCGCGGCCGACGCGCCAAACGTGCCGACCAGTACGTGCGTATCTTTCAGAATGCCCGCCCCGACCGTTTTGAATGCGCGCATACCAATGTCATACCCGAGCGCGACAGCTCGCGTGAAGTGTTGACCACTGATGCCCACTTTTTCGCCGAGCGCGAGCGTTGCTGGAATCACGGCGCTGCCGGGATGCGCTCCGCCACCCGTGTAGTCATCATCCGTCTCGTCGGAGTGCGCGAGTTCCCCGTTGACCATGGCCGCTTCGATCGGACCTATCAAAATGTCCGATGCCACTACCGTGGAAACGGCGGGACCGCCATAAGCATGCGCGAATTTCAGGGCCATGCGGCCGGGCGGAAGTTCGGAGCCGGAAATCATGGCGGCAAATGTATCGAGGATGTGGTGCTTGGTTTCCTGCAGCGCTTTATCGGGCAGCGGGTTGTTGCGCGCTTCGCTCATGTAAGTGCTGAGCTTCAGCATCATAGGGCTGATGTCTTCGGCGGCCAATTTCACAGCGCCCGGAATGGCAGTCGCGGCAAGCACCCATGCGCCGCGCTTCACCAGATCGCGCCGGGTGAGATTTTTCTTGCTGTTTCCCGTCGGCAAGTTCGCGTTCCGATCGCGTCTCATACGTGTCCCCCGTGACCCTGGATTAATTTCGATACAAATCCAACACTTTGTGTTTTTGCAGAGGAAGGCATTGTAACTGATTTTTGTGGCGCCGGCGTCTCGCCGGCACCACAAGAACCAACCTTCGTCTAACTCGAACGTATATGCAAGCACGCAGAGATTCTGGTGTTTGCAGTGGTATCATCCCATTCGCAAATGAAACCAAACTGGGCGACGAATACATTTTGGACAACTTGAATCTATCTTGCGTCGGGCATTTAACGCTGCGCCCTGTTTATTTTCCTTAACTCCACCGAACAATGACTCCGACTCGGACTCGACTCACAACCAATCAAATCCGCGGATTCTGGGCGGCGTGGGGCGGCTGGGTGCTCGACGGGATGGACTCGTTCATCTACGCGCTCGTTCTGGTTCCAGCGCTGCGGGAATTGCTGCCTCGATCGGGAATCCCTGCAACGACGGCAAATGTTGGATATTACGGCGGAATTCTCTTCGCGCTTTTTCTGGTCGGCTGGGGACTCGCGCTGCTGTGGGGGCCTGTGGCCGATCGTTTTGGCCGCGTGCGCACTTTGATGCTCACGATTATTTGCTTTTCACTTTTTACTTTACTGAGCGCCTTTGCCACGAACATCTGGATGCTTGCCGCGCTTCGACTGCTGGCTGGAATCGGCATCGGCGGAGAATGGGGGATCGGCGCAACGCTCATTTCGGAAGAGTGGCCGGAAGACCGCCGCACCATGGGCGCGGGCATGATGCACACGGGCTACTACTTTGGATTTTTTCTGGCGGCTCTGGCTAATTATTTTGTGGGCAGCCGTTACGGTTGGAGATGGATGTTCGTGGTCGGCGGCGTTCCGGCGCTGCTTGTGATTCTGATCCGCAGAGGAATGCAGGAACCAGCGCGCTGGAAAGCGAAGCGCGGAAAACTCGGAGAAAAGTGGAGCTTGCGGCGCTCCTTCACAGAAATATTTTCGATGCGCTATCGCCTGCGCACTGTGATGAACCTCATGTATCAGCTTGTCTCTACCATCGGGCTGTGGGCAGGGTCCGTATACGTCCCTGCTGCGATCACGTATTTGGCCGCGATTTCAGGCCACTCGCCATTTCAATCGGCGCGGCTTGCGTCTTACGGCACAGGAATTCTCTCCATTGGGACAATTCTCGGAGCGCTGAGCGTTCCGTGGATCGCCGATCGCTTTGGGCGCAAAATAAATCAGGCCATATTTTACTCGCTGATGTTCGCGATCATCGTCATTACGTTTGGATACGTTTTCTATTTGCAGACTGATGCGCTGAAATGGTTTTTTGTCTGCCTGTTCTTTCTCGGAATTGGCGGCGCGAATTACACCGTGTATTCTTTCTGGCTGCCGGAGCAGTACGAAACGCAATGCCGTGCCAGCGCGCTGGCGTTCGCGCAAAATGTGGGACGTTTTGCCGGCGCAGGCGCTACATTTTTAGTCGGCGCGGAAATTCGGCATTTTCAAACGCTGGGTATTCCCGTGGCCATGACGGCCGCTGCATTCCTGGTGGGGCTTGTGCTGCTGCCATTTGGCGTGGAGACCAAAGGAAAACCTTTGCCTTCCTGAGTTATTCCAATTTTGTGAGGATTGAAGATGAATTCGCAACCTGACGCGCAATCGAAAACTGAAATCCGCGATGGAATGAAAATCGACTGGGACGTGCCGATCGCGATGGATGACGGCATTGTTTTAAGGGCCGACGTTTTCCGTCCGCTGAGCGAAGGCCGCTACCCCGTGCTGCTCACTTACGGGCCATACGCAAAAG
>DATAPT010000514.1:0-3374 GCA_036265065.1 Candidatus Acidiferrales bacterium
CGTTGTGCTCGACCGCGTTTCCGCGGCGAATTGGAAAATTACTTCGCCCAAACCGTTCGTTGCCGATCAGAGTTCGATTTCCACAATTCTTTATAATTTGTCTCCGATGGATGGCGCTACTCTGATCGATGACCATGCCGCCGACCTGAAGCAATTCGGCCTGACGGAACCTGACGCAAAAATTACCGCAACTCTAAAGGACGGGAAATCTCAGACGGTATTGGTCGGCGATGAAACGCCGACCGGCGATGCCGCCTACGTCATGGTTTCCGGCGAATCGAAAGTTTATTCGATTCCCAAGAACACAAAGACAAATCTGGACAAGAGCCTGAATGACCTGCGCGACAAGCGCCTGATGCCCGTCGATTTCGATAAACTGACCAGCGTGGAAATCAACGGCGGGAAATTGCATCTGAAGTTTGCTTCCGAAGATGGCCAGTGGACCGTTCGCAGCCCCGCGAATTTGCGCGGAGACACTTCCAAGATGGAAGGCATCATTGAAAAATTGCGCACGGCGACCATGGATCCGAGCGCTCCGGAAGCGGACACGAAAAAGGCCGCTTCCCTGTTCGCTTCTGGAGCGCCCATCGCGGCAATAAAGGCTACAGACGCGTCAGGAACTCAGGAACTGCAGGTGCGCAAAGCCGGCGACGCCTACTACGCGAAAACGAGCGCGATGGACGGCGCGTACAAAGTGCCGAACGAGTTGGGCGATGCGATCAACAAGGATGCCGAGGATTTTCGCGAGAAAAGAGTTTTTGATTTCGGCGCGGACGATCCCGATAAAGTCGAATTTCACGACGGACCGAAGGCATATTTCCTGACGCGCAGTGGAGAAGACTGGTGGTCCGACGGAAAGAAGATGGATCCGGTTGCGGTTCAGGAATTTTTGCGCTCGATTCGTACTTTGACCGCAACAAAATTTGCGCCGAGTGGATTTGCTTCGCCGGCTATTTCTGTCGTCGCGACGTCCAAGGACGGCAAGCATATTGAAAAAGTGGAAATTGCCAAGAGCGGAAGCGACTATCTCGCGAAGAGAGCGGAGGCACCGGCGCTTTTTGAACTGGACTCCAAGGCCGTGGAAGACATGCAAAAAGCCGCTGGTGATTTGAAGCCTGCTGAAGTTGCTCCGGCCAAGAAATAATCTGACAGCTTCAATAATTTTGGTGAAATAAAAGTGGCATAGGCTTCAGCCTGTGCGGGTTTAGTGCCTGCAAGGACTAAACCCGCACAGGCTGAAGCCTATGCCACATGGATCATTCAGATTTTAGGCTGCTGGATACCACTCGAGCAGGCGGACATCGATGCCTGTGCCTTCGAGATCTTTCTTGAACACGGCTGTATCTTGACCCTTGTAGTGATACGGGATCGCCACTTTGGGATGAAACGCCTTGACCGCGTCGGCGGCTTCGTCCGGCGTCATGGTGTAAGGCAGGTTCATGCAGATGAACGCGACATCAATATTCTTGAGCGCGCGCATTTCGGGAATGCCTTCGGTGTCGCCTGAAAAGTAAAAGCGCTTGCCGCCGTATGTCAGGACATAGCCATTGCCGCGGCCCTTATCGTGGAAAAATTTGCCAGGTGCGGGACCGCGCGATTCCGTCGTGTTGTACATGGCAATCGCTTCAATCGTCCAGTCGCCCCAGGTTGTTTTCTCGCCGTTGCCGATAACCTTGGCTGTCGTGACAGTCTTAGCCACCGCTGCTGGCGCAATAATTTCTGTTCCTGCTTTGCTTTCCGCCTTCAGCAGGTCCGGGTCCATGTGGTCGCCATGAATGTCGGTGATCAAAACAAGGTCCGCCTGCGGAAGCCCGGAAAAATTCGCCGGCTTGGCGGGATCGATGATAATGACTTTGCCGCCCGCTTCGATTTCCAGTGATGCGTGGTACACCGGCGTAATTTTGACCGGTCCTTTGGATGTAGGGAATGTCTGAACGGGACGTGCCATTTGGGCGTCAGCGCCCGCCGCGAACAAAAGAATGGCGGCACACGCAAAAGCTGAAACGATCGGTTTCATTTTTCACTCCTATTGGGATTTCCACCCTGAACTGGCGGAATCTTAGCATGCGCGCTGCAACCCATACAATCGCCAACGTTCATCAAGCCTTTAAGCAAAATTGAGGCTCAAATTTGCGTAATCGTATATATTGGCTCACTGGTACCACCCTGTACTTCCGTACAGATGGCTCTTTCGCAATGAATCTATCGCCGCCCCTCCGTGCACTTCTTCTCCGCGTACAATAGATCAAGAATTCCTTCATACGATCTTTATCGGAGTTGGCAAACTATGAGCGAAGCCCCGTACGCTGTCGCACGAACCAGTCCGCGTTTCGCATTTATCGCCGAAGCAGAAATCGTGGGGATTAACGGCTCCGCACGTGTTTCAGAATTGAGCGCGCGCGGTTGTTATATCGATTCGATAAATCCTCTGCCGAAAGATACCCCGGTTCGTGTTCGCATTCGGTATGGCTGCAGCACGTGCGTATTTTCTGGAACTGTGATCTATACGCACGCCGGATTCGGCATGGGCGTGGCATTCGCCGACCTAACGGGGGAACAACGCACAACGCTCGAGAGCTGGCTGGATGAAGTCGCTCGAAAAATGGACTGAACTGAATTCCACGTAGGTTTTTCACTCACAGTTGTCCTGTGAACGAAGCTCCTCACTTGACCACGGCAATTCCCTCCGACACTTTTGCGCTCGTCCTGACCCGATAGCGGCAATTTCCTTGAATCCGTTCAATAAGGAAGCGATTTGTCATGTCCAAACCGTATCGTGCCGAGCATGTTGGCAATCTTCTTCGGCCACTGAAAGTCTTAAAGGCTCGCATTGCGCATGCTGCGCGCAGGCTTCCCCTCGATCAACTTTGTGCCGCTGGAAAATCTGGCGCTCAGCCCCGCAGTGCGGCTTCGCATCCGTGGCCGCCGGGAATTTGCTTTCGAAAGACGAACAATGGAAAAAGCTGGCGCTTGTCGTGGACATCGCACGCCAGGTTTGGCGGGATTCATAGCCTCAGGAACCAAAACTCTTCATGAATTTAGATTTGAAGAGATTAGGATTACGGGTGGCATGCAAAGGTCTGCGATTCCCTGCCTGCCACCCTTCTCCCGCGTTTACAGCGAACGCAGGAAATTAAGCAAATCCTGCTGCTGGCTTTGCGACATCTGGTTGAAATTCCGGATGACTGCATTCGCCTCTGAGCCTTGACTTGCATGGTCTTCGATGGCCTGCACCAAGTCGGAAGTCCTTCCATCGTGCAGGAAGAACAAGCGCTGGCCCAAGCCCCAAAGCGGAGCGGAACGGAATTGATCGGGGCCGGATCCTCCCTGCGAAACCCCAACGGCAAGCTTGCTTCCCATAGGATGCAGCAGCA
>DATAPT010000515.1:0-3277 GCA_036265065.1 Candidatus Acidiferrales bacterium
CGGACGCGGAATGGACGGTAGCGTATGGGGCATGGAATTGACAAACTGGTTCGATGGGGATCCCACCGAGGCAGACCACCTTACTTCCGAATGGTGCCCACGTCACCACAACGGAATAGCTCCCAGGCTTGTCTGGCAACAACTCCACCTCTCTGAGAGTAAATTCAAGGGGAATGACCTTACCCGTTACTATTCGAAAAAGTACGATGACAAAGGGCCGCTATCGCTGCATTCAAAGGCCGCCTCGCGTTTCTCTCCACTAATCGAGTCAAACAATTGAATCGTGACGATCTGGCATGGGTGCCAGATCGGACTCGGGCCATAAATATGGCGGCCTGAACCGAAATTCTCCACCGCAATGTGTAATGCAACGTCTTCGCCGACGGCATAGGTGTTCTTGTCCAGCGTCACATCGACAGCCAGATTCTTAACCTGAGGTCCCCATTTTCGTGCAATCGTCGACGCGTCGGCAACTTCGATGGAAAGTGTGTTCGACAGAAGCTCACCGTCTGCAGCGGATTCGGGCATTTGGACAATACTAAAATCGTGTTTTCCAATTCCACCCCACTTTGATCGTCCGCCCACAATATCGATACCCGTGTGCCAATCCCCTGGGGGGAACCCTGGGACAAACGACGGACACCCCTTAAATGCAGCAGGAGCGACTTTGTAAACGCGAGTAGAGCCGCCAGGAGATCGTTCGAGCAGAAAAAATGTGGGACAGGTGGTTTCGTCTGCTAGTACCCCCGGTTGGGCCGTAGAAACGTGTATATAGAAGAGCTCGCCTTCATAGTAGGTATCCCTGTGCGACGACAAGGTCAAGGGATGCCCAGCTGCTTGCACAGATTGGGGAGACTCTTGGGCTTGGACTCGGAGTGAAGAAGCCGCCAAGCAAGATAGAGCAATGAGACACGCTCTTGCGATTGATGAGGAAGCTAGCATGCGATTCACTTTCGCACTCTCGCGCCGTCGGCAGGAAGTCCCACGTATCATCTCACATTCCGGATTCCATCGGCATATCGCTGCCAAGTCCCGTGAAGTCGTCTTCTCGCCAACTGGCTTGCACCATAAGGCGTCTTGTCCACAGGTATGTTACGATTTCCAACCTATGCAAACAGGGATCATTGGGCTACCACAGGTAGGCAAGACAACTTTGTTCAAAATTCTGACGCGCGCGCGACTGGATGAGAAAGCCGCGCGAGCGGCGACGCATGTGGGTGTAGCCCGCGTGCCGGAACCGCGCCTCGAAGAACTAGCTAAGCTTTACAATCCAAAAAAGATAACGTACGCGACCGTCGAATATGTCGACGTCGGTGGCATGGTCAAGGATCGCGCCAAGGATTCCGCCGTTCTCGCGCCGCTGCGTGAAGTCGATGCGCTCGCGCACGTGTTGCGCGTTTTTGACGATCCCGCCGTGGCCCACTCCGCCGGATCGATCGATCCGTTGCGCGATGCCGAAGTGATGGATCTCGAACTCATGTTTTCCGACCTCGATCAGATTGCCCGGCGCATTGAGCGTGTGGAAAAAGATTTGAAAAAGAAGAAGGAACCGATTCTCGAACAGGAACTCGTGCTGCTGAATCGCTGCAAGCTGGCCATCGAATCGGAAAAGCCCTTGCGCGAAATGGAATTTAATCCGGAAGAACGCAAGATGATCAACGGCTACAAATTTCTTTCGCAGCGGCCCATGCTCTACGTTTTGAATCTTGGCGATAGCGAAGTCGCTGAACTCGATACGGCTGTCGCGCGCCACAATCTTTCAAAGCTGGTAGGGCGACCAAACACGGTGGTGCTTTCCATTTGCGGACGCATCGAAGCTGAACTCGCTGAACTCGAACCCGCTGAGGGCGCGGAGATGCTCGCGGCCTACGGCCTGAAATCTTCCGGCCTTGACCGCATTATTCAGGCGACCTATCAACTGCTCGGGCTGACTTCTTTTTTCACTGCTGGAGAGCCCGAAGTGCGCGCCTGGACCATCAAGCGCGGAATGAATGCGCAAAAAGCTGCGGGCGCAATTCACTCGGACATCGAACGCGGTTTCATCCGCGCCGAAGTGGTGCGCTGCGAAGATTTGCTGGCTGCGGGAAGCCTGGACTTGGCCCGCGAGCGCGCGCAAGTTCGTCTCGAAGGCAAGGAATACATCGTGCAGGATGGCGACGTAATGCTCTTCCGCCATAGCGGCTAGAAGTTTCTGTCCCACAGAACGAAGGATCGCGCTTAATTTCTTGGGTATTCTCGTTTTACGTAGTCCCGTTAGGGACGAAAGATCGTAGCCCACCGTTTCAACGGTGGGTACGCGCAAAGGCAGACCTCGTAGCCCCATAGGGGCGGCACAAGGTGGGCAGCGTGTGCCGCCCCTACGGGGCTGCATGATTGCACCAAACACCCACCGTTGAAACGGTGGGCTACGTTTTACCGTCCCTCTGGGACTTCGGTCCTCGCAAAAACGGGACGTCGCGCGGAAGCAGCGGTCGAAAGATTTTTGCGGGAGACTTTTCCAGCGCGCGGTTTCAATTGAACCTCGCCGAAAAAAAAATCATGCTAACCGCCTCCATCCCCGCGCCCGCGTCCCGCATGATGCTCGCGCTGGTGCTCGGGCTGACGGCCGCGGCTGCGAACATTCTTGGCGGGCTTTTCATTCTGTATCGCGAATGGTCACGCCAATATTTAAAATATTTTCTGGCGCTTGGCGCGGGTTTCATGCTGGCGGCGGCCATTCTGGAAATTCTGCCGGAATCCGTGGCCATGACGGGAAACTCCGCGTATTTTTTGGTCCTCGTCGGATATTTCATCGTTCATTTTTTTGAACACACCCTCGCCCCGCATTTTCATTTTGGGGAAGAAACCCACGTCGAGCATTTTGTGCCGGATCACGCTGGAATTTCCGCGTTGCTCGGCCTTTCGATTCACACTTTTTTTGACGGCGTGGCGATTGCTTCCGGCTTTCTTGTTTCCGGATGGCTCGGCGGCATAATTTTTCTGGCCATCGTGCTGCACAAAATTCCCGAAGGATTTACCGTCGCTTCGCTGATGATTGCCAGCGGTCAAAGCCGCCGCACCGCGTTTCTTGCGGCCATTTGGCTCGGCGTGGCCACGGTTGCCGGTATTTTGCTCATGGGATTGCTTCACTCGCAGGTCGGATACGCTTTGCCGATTTCGGCGGGCGTGACGCTGTATGTGGCCGCCACGGACTTGATCCCCGAAGTGAATCGCGAACCGGATACGCGCGTGGCGCTGTTGGTGTTTCTCGGTGTTTCGCTCATGCTATTGCTTGCCC
>DATAPT010000516.1:0-2547 GCA_036265065.1 Candidatus Acidiferrales bacterium
AGGCGTCGATGACGGCAGGCGCGCCGGGCTTCCAGGCATCGACATCGAGGCCAAAGAATTGGGCGCTAGCGGCTTCCTCTTCGTTGAGTTGGAAGCGAGGCTCGCTTTCCTTGTCGCGGGCGATGCCGAGAAGGATGTGGCCATCGAGTGGCTTGGCGCTTAGGGATTCGGGAAAAGAAATTTCGAAGCGCAAGGGACCAGCGGCAGGCTGGGCGAAAATGGGCAACGCAAAAAGGGCAAGGGCAAAAAATAAGGCCAACGAAAATCGAAACCGGTTGAGATGATTGCGGCAGAAACGGCGAGACATTCCCAGAGTTCCCTCCAAAATTGAGCGGGACCACAATACAACAAGAGCGCGCAGGCCGCAGCCCGGGGGAGGTTGCGCGAACGGGCGCGATGTCCAGCCGCGCTTTCCCCTGCGAAAGGGTTGTGCTATAACCGGAGGGCCGTGAAATATACCGGGAAGCAGCAGACATCCCCGGCTGTGCGTGGTGAAGTGGTTGCCGATTCCGCGAGCGCCAATGCAGCGGAGCAAGCGACTGCAAGGCAAGGGGAACACGCCTCGCAATACTGCCCGGTATGCTCGCAACGACTGGAATCCCGCCGATGCAAGCTGGTATGCAACGAATGTGGGTATTACATGTCTTGCGCGGACTACTATTAGTCGCCAAGCGGACGAAAATGCAGGAAAAAGCCGCTTTGCGAAAGAAGCCAAAACGGATATGCTTTGCGGCTCCGGCCCGGGTTGCCGCCGGATTTGTGCACGCATGAGGAGGAAATCAACGTGGCATTGAAGATGAATCAACGCGAAGTGGACGGCGTAACAGTGGTGGCGCTGGACGGCCGGATCGTGCTCGGCGAAGAGAGCAATGCGCTGCGCGAGAAGATCAAAACACTAGTGGCCGAGGGAAAAAAGAAGATCGTCCTGAACATGGACAACATCACCTTTATTGACAGCGCGGGCCTGGGCACGCTGGTGGCGGCGCATCACAGCGCGAAAGCACAGGGGGCGTCTTTGCGGCTATGCCACCTGGGCACGAAATTCCAGGAAGTCCTACAAATTACCAAGCTGATGACGATCTTCGATGTGTCTAACACTGAAGCGGAAGCGGTGGCGAGCTTCTCGAAGTCGTAGGCAGGGCTGCGACGAAGAGCGGCTGGTAAAAAATATTGTCGAAGGGCAGGTTTGCGCCTGCCCTTTTTTATTTTTGGCGTGATTTTTGGGTTGTTTCGTAGATTATTCGACGCGATACATGGTGATGCCGCTGAGGAGCTTGGGATAAAAGTCAGTGGACTTTTGCGGCATGACCTCGCCAGCAGTGGCTACGCGCATCACCAATTCCACATCGACAGGGTTGAGCAGGAAAGCGATCTGCGCCGCGCCGCCATCGACAGCTTCGAAGACTGTGGAGGCTTCGCGTTCGTAAGAGAGATTGGCCTCGGCGACGACGGACTGCGGCGTAATTCCCAAGGCAGGCTCGAGAATTCCCTGATGCAGGAGGACGACGTCGAGCTGGCGTTGTAGAGGACTAGCGGCGGGGAGCAATTGCGCGAGGTCGGCGCCGGGGCGAAGGGTGAGCAGGTAGTAGGCTTGTGAGCCGGGATCTGATTTTGGATAAATGCCGATGGCGCGCTCGGCACTGCGGGAGGTTAGACGATTGAGGAAGCGCTCCTGTGCCTGAAGGCGCTGCGGGTCATCGGTGAACGCGAAAACTTCCACGTCGAACCAGGGCTCCAGAAAACGGCGGACCGCTGCCCAGGAAAAATCGCGAAGATTTCCGACGACGCGATGCGTGGGCAGAACGGTGAGGCCTTCGCTGCGCGTGTTGATGAAGGTCATCATGGAGCATTCGTAGGCAGCGTTTGGAGTGGCCTTGCCGGCACGTGCGCGGCACTCATTGCGGTAGTTCAGTGACGTTTCGTAACGGTGATGACCATCGGCGATGACTAACTTCTGATCGGCCATGGCCTGTTGAATGGTGGAGATGTAGCGAGGATCGGTGATAAGGAAAAGGCGATGGATAACGCCATACTCGTCGGTCATGAGCGTGACGGGAGTTTTCGAAGACTCGACTTCCGCCAGAATGGCGTCAATGCGCAATTGCGGATCGGAATACAGAAAAAATAGCTGGCCCGTGTGCGTGCGGGTGTGCCGCAAAAGCTCGAGACGATCCGCTTTCGGTCCGGAAAGCGTTTGCTCGTGACGGAAAACGACGCCCGCGGAATATTCTTCAAGCTTGCCTGCGCCAATAAAGCCGCGACGCGTGCGGCGAATGGATGTGCCCGGAACGTTGAACTCCTGAGTGTACGCATAAAAGGCTGGGACGGCATCCTGCACAACAACGCGCTTCTGGATCCAATCATTCAGGGCATGAGCGGCACGGGTGTAGACACTGTTTCTCTCGGAATCGTTAGGAAATTTGCGGCCCTTCTCGACGACGATCAGATTGTGGGGATCGGCGGCGTAATACTTCTCCTGCAGCGTTGGAGAGATTTTGTCGTAGGGCTGCGTGAGTACATTGCCGAAGGGCGCGACGTCCGGGTTGT
>DATAPT010000517.1:0-4789 GCA_036265065.1 Candidatus Acidiferrales bacterium
AGGTAGCGATTAAAGCGCGCCTGATAAATGGCCATCAGCGGGCTAAGTCCCATCGACACGGTTGGGAATTCCCAGAAGTCAGGCATCAGCCACGGATGCGGGTAAGAAGACAGTCCTCCGCCTTCGCGAAGTTCGCGCCGGAAATTTTCCAATTGTTTCTGGGAAAGCCTGCCTTCGAGAAACGCGCGGGAATAAATACCGGGAGAAGCATGGCCCTGGAGGTAAACCGTATCGCCTTCGAACTCTTCGGTGCGGCCGCGGAAAAAATGATTGAAGCCTACTTCATACAGGGTGGCGGCGGAGGCGAAGGTGGAAATGTGTCCGCCGATACTATGATCGACGCGGTTCGCGCGGACAACCATGGCCAGCGCGTTCCAGCGGACTAAACTCTTGATGCGGCGCTCGATTTCCTGATCGCCTGGAAAAATAGCCTGATTTTCAGGTGAAATGGTATTGATGTAGGGAGTATTTGCGGTAAAAGGAAGGGAAATGCCGAGGGATTGCGCCCGACCGCGGAGGCGGTCGAGCAAAGTTACTGCGGTTTCCTGACCTTCCTCTCGAACTACCTGGTCAAAGGACTCTACCCATTCCTGCAATTCCTGGGGATCCATGCCCAATACGTTGATGTCGCTGTCTTTCTCCATAATTCCTAGCCCCCGGGCTCAATTTGCAGCTCTAAATTTTGTATTATGCCGATATCTTACACTTACTTAGACGACTTTGCGCGTACTAGGGATTCGGCCGACAAGACGACTTGGCTTGTAAGCGGTCTGCGCAAACCGAGCGGCACCAATTTAAATGCAGCTACGATGTATTAATTGGTTCGCTCGCCCCAGGCACTAGCAGCACCAGATAAGGCCGCTGCTGAAGGAGTGCATGTGCCGATCTCCGCACCTATCTTATCAGGTCTCCAAAATCCTGCAATTGCATTTCATGAATTGGGGGCATTTGAGTGGTGAATGAATAAAAAATGGCAAAGGATTCACCGGTTATGGAAAAAGTATTGCAATCTGTCATTCCGAGCGGAGCGAGGAATCTCTCTTCGATTTACCTACGAGAAACGAAGGATGAGGGATTCCTCGCACTGCTCGAAATGACAGGCCAGGGTGTTTTCACGCAATCTGGTCAGCCTGTGGGGTTTGGTCCTTGCAAGGACTAAATCCCACAGGCTGAAGCCTATGCTACAAAAATCAATTCCTTCCGGCTGTCAGGGACGGCGCGGGATAATCCGGCAACTTTTCTTTCGAATTGTCGGCGCGCTTGACTTCGAGCTCATCGAACAAGACTGAAGGGCTCACAATCGTCGTAAACGGAACGCCAGTTCGATTGCTGACCAGCGGATCGTCACCGGCCGCCACTAGATCGCTACGCAAGGCGCGAATATCCAGTTCGTTGAATACCGCGCCGCGGACCAGTTCCTCGTGTCCGTCGTTCACCCAGACGCGGTAAAGCATGCGCGGGGAGAGCCTCGGGCCGAGCGTGTCTACGTAGTACCCGTAGGGGAAGCCTCGTGTGCGGCATTCATCGATCAGCTGCTTCTTGAGCTCCTCGCGCGTGCTCGTCTTGGATGGCCGGAAGAACAGGTTGCCGGGAGCCGGAGCCGTGTTGCCATTGCCCGAGGCTCGACCGTGGCCGTTAGAGGCAGGGAAGTCGCGGATCGGCATTCTTCCGATTAAATAGTTCGAAAGCGTTCCATTATCCACTACGGTCACGGGCGCGGCGGCGACGCCTTCATCATCCACCTTGTAGCTACCTCCCAGCTCGTGGCCTGCAAATGTTTCCATTGTGGGGTCATCCACCACCGAAATAAAATTGGGGAGGACTCGAGCATGCCAACTGCTGGCAAATGCGCCGACTGTCCTGGCTGGACGCCCCGGGGCAGGCCTGCGGCCCAAAATGTTTGGCACGATCAGCTCGAAAAACATGTCGGTTGCCGCATCGTTTGAGAACAGCACGGGCCCGCGATATTCCTCATCCACAATCGGAGCCTCGCGCAACTTTTTCATGTCCGCCAGCAGATTGATGGCGTCCTTTTGAAATTCTTCCGGCGTTGGGAGTTCCTCGATGCGATTGGCGGTGAATTGCGGCGCGCGGTCGAGTCTCATGCCGTCAGGCGCTTGCTCGCTGGCGCTGAGCAGAACTTGATAATGCGTCGATCCGTGGCGCGTAACCGTGCCCTCCGTATTGATAAAATATTGAGTAAGCACTGTAAAGTTCAGGCTGGCGAACAAGTTTTGAATGGAGGGATCATCCTTGTACACTGATGTCGCCGACTCCAGCATTTTCGTCCACTTTGCGGGATCAACATCCAATTTGGCCGTCGGCCCGATCGAAACCGCAGCTTCGGCCTTTGCAAAATCGTCCACTGGTTGCTCGATGTTCAGCTGCTTAAGCTGAGCTTTCTTATTCGAGAAAGCTTCGCCAGCGCGCTTGTACGCTTGATCGGTGGCCAGCCACACCTGATGGCGAATGGCCAACTCGTCGTTATCCAGGGGCAAAATATCGCTTACGCCCTGGCCATTATTGAAAAAACTATCCAGCTTGTAATCGCCGAGCCGCACTACGGCGCGGAGCAAACGCAAGCGCGTGCGGTTCTGATCTCGCAGCGCTCCGAATGCCGCGCTGGCATCGAATTGTTCCACGTCGAAGACGCGATATTCGATGTAGAAGGGTGAACCGACATTGTCCATTTTTAGCTGCGATTTGGAACGAGTGAGTTCCGCTTGCAGCGCTCTGAGAATTGGATCGGAAATCGCTTCGGGCGGTAATGGTTTTTGTTGTGCCGCAACTCCGAGAGGCAATGTCGCAAGCACTGCGAAAGCAATAGACGCTACACGCCACGACAAAATGCGCTGGAAATTTTTCATCGCGCACCTCCCGCGGGTGAAGTCGAAGATGCTTTGCCGGGCATTTCTTCAAATCCCGGCGCCGGCAAAATGGGAGGCCGCTCGCGCGCGGCGCTCCGCTTCTGCACTTCCATTTCGCTAAAGAGCATTGCGGGGGCCGAAGCTGATACCGGTACGCTGCCGGATTCCGCTCCGCAGATGCCGTTGAAAACTTCCGTCTTATCGCCCGTTAATAAAATTCGATTCAGAGATGCCAGGGGCGTGCCAACTATATCGACTCCGCGAACAAGTTGATCAGGCCTCCCGTCGGGATACACGCGCCAGACGATCACGGGAAGCACTTGAAAAGCTTGAGGAAGTTCACGCGTCGTCAGCGTGAATCCGCCCTGTACGTCCTCGAAGTAGAGGCCATAGGGCTTGCCTTCTTTTTTAACTTCTTCGATCAACTGCGCTCGCATGTCGGAATCTTTAACGGTCTTCGTCGATTGCACAATCAAATTGCCTTGCCGTCCGGTAGGCATGAATCCGGCCTGGTGACGCCCATGACCATTCGATTGCATGAAATTCGTGATGGGCATGCGTGACATTAAAAAGTTTTTGAGAATGCCGTCCTGGATAAGGGGAACGCGCTGCGAAGGAACGCCTTCGTCATCGTGTGAATACGTGCCCGATAGAGGAATACCATTAATTGTTCCCACGGTCGGGTCGTCATATACGCTCAGGAATGTCGGCAGGACAGGCTGATTCACTTTTTTGGTGAATGTCTGGCCTTCGGTATCGCCGCGCTGCCGGTGGCCTTCGAGGCGATGCCCAAGCACTTCGTGGAAAAAAACGGCGGCGGCTCGTCCGGACAAAAGCGCTGGGCCATCGAAGGGCTCGGCCAGCGGAGCAACGCGCAACGCCTTCAGGTCCGAAGCCATTTTTTCTTCCTTGGCGATTAATTCTTTTTCGGTAGGCAATCCTTCTGCCTTGGTCGATTCAAAAGTCTCGACGCGCACGAGTTCCATTCCATCATCCGCGCGCGTGCTGGCTTCCACCACGAGCCTCGCCATGCTCCCGGGCGTTTCTACCTTGCTGCCCTCGCTCGAAACGAAGTAGGAAGTGGATTGCTCTACCTGAAGGGTAACCGTGGAGCTGTAGACTTCCGGATATTTACGGAACATCGCCGAGTATTTGCGAATTTTTTCTTCCCATTCTTTTTGATTGAAGGCGATCGCGGCGGGCGGCGTTTCCACGTGCGCTTGCGAAGCTTCCTTGGAAAAATCGGGAGACTTGTCTTCTTCCGCAGCCTCCACCGAATTGTTGGTCATCACTTTCGCGTAGGCAGGCGTGGCGCGGCGATATTCCCGGTCCGTAAGTTCCCACAGGGTGCGAGCAATCGCATCCCGATCATCCGCCAGCGGGAGCGGTCCGGAACTGATGCCCGAATCGCGATTTTCATTGTGCGTGTTGTCCATGGCGGGAGTGCCCACGCGCATGGTCACGTCCGCCCACCGGTGATTCCCCAGATTGGAGTTCACGATCGTGCCGTAAGTGCCCGCGATCATCATCGACCGCTGATCGTAAACTTCGTAGCTGATGAAATATGGCGAAGGATCCGACTTGGCTAAAGAAGTTTTCGCGCGATCCAGCTCCGACTGCATCGTCGAGAGAAGAATCCCATCGCCCTTGTCCGCGGGCGGCGCGCTCCAGGCGAGAATACCGCCGGCGGCAAAAATGGGGACAAGCAAAAGTGGAATAGAAAAACGAAATCTGTTCATGGGAGTTTTGAACGTAAAACCTCCTGCCTTGAATAAATGCCAAATGCCGGCCTATGCTCGCACGCTGTTTCGCGCACCGAATCCCTGCACGGAGGCCGCGAAAGCTGGTTGGCGTCACTCGATCATGCCCGTAAACGATCAACCGGGCAAATTCTTTTACATCCGAGTTAATCGATACGTTAG
>DATAPT010000518.1:0-4600 GCA_036265065.1 Candidatus Acidiferrales bacterium
GGACCATAAAACGTGTGCTGCTGTTCGCGCGCAAAATCCGGAGCGTGTTCCTCCAGCGTTTGCACCTGCACTTCTTTGCTCGTATTTATCTTGATCAGGCCTTCCGAAGCGGAACGGAATTGTTTGTCGGTTTCCGCCCACATCGCGCGACGCAAAACATCGGGAGCATCGTCGACCGGCACGGACGCGCCAAAGCTGCCTTGCGTCGGGCCGGAGTTGCCCACTTTGTGTGTGTTGTCCAGGTCGTAGCTTCCCACGCGTACTTGCGTCTCGAGCCATCGCGAATGGCTTTCCTCGCTCGACAGCAGCGCCCCATTCGAGCCCATCACTTCGGAGCGGTCAGAGGAAGTCAGAATGTAACTGAGGAAATAGGCCGGCGGAGTGGCCTTGGAGAGTATGGGCATCTCACGATCCAATTCCTGGCTCATTGTCTGAATCAGGGGAGAAGGCGCGGCCTGTGCCGCCTTCTGGGCAGCAGGCGCTCCTTCAGGAGCGCGAGCAGGCTTATTCGCCGCCCACACATTCACGGAAACAAAAGTTGTGAGTAACGCAAGACAGAATGTTTTCACAGAACTGCTCCATTCTACTAAGAGGGAATTCAAGAGATTAAGGTAATAAGTCTATGCTTATGTTCTACCGATCTCAATGCGCACGTTTCTTGCTAGTGCCTCAATTTGGTAAACAATCTGCCCTCTCCGTCCCGAAGTGCGCGGGACGGAGAGGCCTCTACAAAACCGCAATGCACTGCCGTCGGTTTCGTAGCGGCCGCTCGTTTTATGAGCGGGCGGTTTTTCTGCGTGTGCAAATCAAATTTATCCGCTACCGCTTTTTGAACGTTCCATCAGCAGGCGAAACATAAATCAACCCGCTCAGATTAGATGCAGGGAAAGTGTCCGGCGTAGCCGCACCAACCCACGCAGGTTAGACGCACGGAAATGGAAGTTAGCTCCAAAAAAGAACGGAGGCTCCTCGAACGAGCCTCCGTGCAGTACATTTACAGCTCAGCAGTCCGGATCAGCAAAGATTAGGATTCGTTTGGCAGTTCGTTCCGGCTTTCACCGGTGTGCCGCCGCCGCGGGTAGCAATCGGCACTACGATCGCTGGAATCACGACGGCTGCTGTCAGCCCGATGATCCAACCGAGGCCGATATGATGCACCGGGGGCACGCCTGCGAAGGATGTACCCACGCTGGTTGCGTTGGCCGCTTCGGTCAATTCCGCAGGCGTGGCTTGCGTTGGCGCGTCGGGAGCCTGGTGGCCGTCACGAATCGTGGCAATCTGTCCCGCGAGAACATCGACGCAATTCGCATCCAGATTGCAGAATTTCACATGGCCTTCATAAACGATGATCTGAAAAAGTCCATTCATGTATCCGAGAAAGAAGTCGGTGCCCACTACGCCCGCAACCCCTACAGGAGTGTGAATTTCAAATTTCGAGTTGACCTTGGACTGTTTGACCACCTGCGAGCGCATGCGTCCGTAGGTCAGCTCAATCTGCGTCTGCTGCGCGGCGGCGTTGTGTTGCGTTACGGTCAGAGTGGAACTGGAGCCGACATTGAGCACGGAGCCGTCATCGAGCGCGACGCGAGCGCGTCCCCCGTCCCCCGTCTTCACCGTGTCTCCCCAATCGACCAGCGCTTTTACCGGCGCGGGAAGCTGCTGCGTGCCGCGCGCAATGGCCACATCGGGAATCGCGCGCGAAATTTGACCGGCGCGCTGCGCAACCTGAGCCGAAATGTCCGGCGGCACGATAATCGAAGCAGATACAAGAATTGCGAGAGCCATCAAGAATGGGGGGCGATTCTTCATAATATTCTCCTGAATAAATTCAATTCACACCGAGCCGTAGGTATTCTTAGTTACTGGATAGGCCATTCAGTGTCAACGGCAGCGATTCAAATCGTCCCGAGTTTGCTAATGGGGAGTAAGTTAGGGGCAGGCGGAAATACACGGCGGTGAATCGAGACGAAAGATCAATACGGCGGGTCTTCAGAGGTTGCCGCGCGGCCTTCCCGCGTGGCGCGAAGAATTCCCGAGTTATCCATATAAAAATTCCGAAAACCGTAATTGCCGGCCTTGGCCTGCAAGACAAAAGAGCGGATCATTCCATCGGCTTCCACCGGGCCCGGCGAATATTGGATTTGGTAATTCACGCTTTGCGCCAGTTGCGCGGCCAGACGCGCTTTTTCACCAACCGCGTCCAGTTGTTGAGGGTAACCGCCGGCATCCCCGGATGCAAAAGTGCCGAGAGCCGTGTTCACTTCCAGCAAGGATTCCGCCGCGCGTTTTTCCGCCATCACCGTGGGATTGCCTCGCCGCTCAGGAACGATGAACCAGAGAAAACTCCAGATCGCTCCCAGCAGCACGGCGAGCAGCACTCCCCAGCGCAGCAATATTTTCCCGATCGTTGGTTTCGGCTTTAAAGGGCCTTCGCTCAGCAGAGGGTCGGTGAGGTCGACGCCGCAATGCGGACAAATTTCTGTCGCCTGATTGATTTCATTCTCGCATTGGCGACACACATACATAATTTTTGCGCTAGTCGAAGAACAAGGCTTGGACGCGCCACGCAATGCACGAGTGGCGACATTTCGCCACATCCTATCCAATGCCAGGGTAAAGAGTCAATTGCGTTACGGAAGAATTGCATTGAGTGGCATAGGCTTCAGCCTGTGCGTTTTTAGTCCTTGCAGGGACTAACCCCGCACAGGCTGAAGCCTATGCCACTCAATGCCGAAATTCTTCAAACAGTATTAGAAGTGGAAAAGGAAGCCGGAAAGGCTTCCTCTCGTTTAGCTGATAGGCGCGCTGGCGGCGTCAGCTACGCCGCTGGAAGTATTGCGGATGGTCCCGCTCTGATCGGTGAAAAAAGATCGCTGCCCTGTCGATCCCGCGACCACAGGCGTGGCGGTAATCGAATAACTTTGCACGTTGCCCGCAGCGTCGCTGACGACTGGCGTGTAGGCGAATTTATAACCGCTCTTCGTTCCGCTCGCGAGCGTCGCATCGATCAAATCGGCGCCTGCTGATGTGGCGGCTGTACCGCCGGTTGCCGGCCCCATATCGGAAAGGGCATGGGGGAAGCCGCCATAGGAATTCGAATACAGGAGTATGCTTTCGTTGAGGGTCCTCATCGTTTCGACGGCCGCGGTCTCATTCGCCTGGATCTTGTTTCGCATCAGATTGGGTATGGCGATGGCTGCAATGATTAAAATGATCGTCACGACGATCAGCAATTCGATCAGTGAAAATCCCTTTTGCTTGTTTCGGCTTACGCTCATAACCTCTCCTGTTCAATCCGGCGAAAATTTCTGGCTTTCCAGGCATGACCGTAACCTATTTCCCGGCAAACACCCGAGCGGGAAAGAGTCTGCTCTGCAGCCCTTCGAAAAGTCATTCTACACCGGACAGGGAATTATGGGGTGACGAGAAAGTACCTTTTTCAGCCACACCTGAATCCTGTACGTACTAGATCGAGTATGATTCTACCAATCAAGTGAAGTCACACGAATTCATGTCCGAAGAAAAGCCTTTTGCATCTCTAAATCAATTTCTTGCGCAGTTCTCGCAGGTTGTAACCGAGCTGCACGAAGTAGCGGGATGCGCGCGTTGGGGATTATCGCAAAAAGATTTTGCCGATGCCTTGCGGCGCAGCGCTGAAAAGCGATTTGCGGCGATGAATCCGAATCCTGGCGAAATTGAAGCGTATCTGAAGTCGCTTCATATCGAGGAATTGGCATTAGCCTGCGCGTGCAGCGAGGGCAACGAAAATGCCTGGGAATATTTCATCGCCCATTTTCGCCAGGACCTGCATAAAGCCGCGAACGCAATTCTCGGCGGATCGGGCCAGGCAGGCGGAGGTCGCGCCGAAGAGCTCGCGGATTCTCTCTACGCCGAACTGTACGGCGTTCGTTCGAACGAAGCCGGCAAACGGAAATCTCTGTTCGAATATTTTCATGGGCGCAGCAAACTTTCCACCTGGCTCCGCGCCGTGCTGGCGCAGAAGCATGTGGACCTGCTTCGAACCAGCGGGAAAACTGTTTCACTCGAAGAAGAAGAAAAGGAAAGCGGGAATTTTCGCGATCCGGCGATGCAAACGGAATTCGCCGCTCCCGATCCTGCACGCGAACTTTATCAGGGACGCATCGCCAGATGTCTTTCCACGGCGTTGGCAGCCTTAATGCCGCGCGAACGAATGATTCTGGCTTGTTACTACGTCGACCGGCTTACGCTCGCGGAAATCGGGCGCATGCTGCGCGAACATGAATCGACGATATCTCGTCACCTCGAACGCACGCGCCACGCTCTGCGCAAGAATGTGACGCGGTTGCTGCGTCTGGGCGGTCCCGCGCGCAACGGTTTCCCTGCAGAACCCGCTCTGGACGATGCGCAGGTGAAATTGGCATTCGAATATGCCGTGGAAGATTGGCCATTCGATCTGTCGCAGGAGCTTTCCGCTTCGGACGCGAAGGGAGCGGATCCTCCGGAGTGAAAACGTCCGGGTGGCCGCGTTCGAATCGATGCAAGATTTTTGAGTGGAACCGTTCTAAAGTAAGGAAGAGTTTATTTATGGACGCAAAAGACAGGGACGAATCCGCAAATT
>DATAPT010000519.1:0-5881 GCA_036265065.1 Candidatus Acidiferrales bacterium
ATTACGCAACTCCGGCGTTCGGGATATTTCCAATCCGTCGAAATCAAGGAATCACACCAGGATGAGAGCAACAAGGCTGTGCAGATCTTTTTGTTCAGCTTGAGTGCGGAGTTTGGTCTGCCGCAATCCGCCGGCGCTGCACCATCTGTAAATGGCAATCCTGCACCGGGGGTCAATACTCCACCGGCATCCCGCAAGACGGGGAATATCTAGGGGGAGCGATGGCGATTTCGTTCCGCGAATATCCGTGGTACCTCCAGACGCTGGTCTTATTCGCGCTAGCGCTGGTGATTTTTGGAGCAGGGGAATACATTCCACTTTCCCCGGTAGCAGGCATGCGGACAACTTTGGATGACAATCAGACCAAGGATGCCGATTTAAATCGCCAGGTTGCGGAATTGCAGGTTTATGAGCGTCGCAACGCGGAATTTAAAGTGGAAATGGCGGCCCTTGAAAAGCAATTGGATACGTTGAAGACGATTGTTCCGGAAGAAAAAGAAGTGGACGAATTCATGAGATTGCTGCAGGAAGCGGCTGCGGCGTCCGGCGTCCAGATCCGGAGCATATCAGCACAGGCTGTCGTCCCGAAAGATTATCACTACGAATTGCCTTTCGCGATCAGCGTGGACGGGCCGTATTTCAGCATCGAGGATTTCTTTTCGCGGCTCAGCAGGCTGTCTCGAATCATTAATGTTGGAGACCTGTCATTCTCAAGCCTCGCGGATCCGAGCAAGGCGAAATATCCAATTCGTCCCGGCACCACGGTTTCAGGAAACTGCACGGTAACAACATTCTTTAGCAAAGCGCCCGATACGACGACTCCGGCGGGCAAGAACCAGCCCGCCAAGAAATAGGCGGAATCGAGCCTACGACTATGCGACTCGCAAAAAAATCGCGAACACTTTTGCCGCTGGCCTTCTCGGCGGTTCTTGCGACCTGCGGCATGGCGCAAGACCATCCGAACATTCAGCCCAACGCTGTGCGCGACCAGTTACAACAAAGTTCTACAGGGTCCAAGCCGCAGGCCAATTCACCGGCTGCTGCATCGTCCCCGGCCATAACACCGGCCAAAGCCCCGGCTCCATCGGCTGCAAAACCGCCGGTCAAGACCGTTGCCCAAGCGCCACCAGCTGCCTCGGGAAAAGCACCGGCAAAGCCACCGGTAGCTGCGCCTGCGAAAACGATGGCCGACGCCAAAGCCGGAACGAAACCCGGCGCGACGGATCCGAAAGCGGCACAGAAATCCGCGGCCGCAAATCAGGAAAATAAGCCAGCCGTGAAAGCTCCTGAAGAAAAAGCCGTTGCGCGGCGCGACCCATTTGACACTTTGCTGAGCAAGGCGCGTTCAGGAAATGAACCACCGGAAAATCTTCCTCCGGGAAAAGCAGGTCTGATCATTGAGACACTGCGCATCAATGGAATTGTAAACAGCCCTACGGGAACGATTGCCGTGGTTTCGAATTCGCAGCAGCGGGTTTATTTTCTGAGAGACGGCGACAAGTTGTATGACGGCTCCGTTCAGAAAATCACGCTGGACGGCATTACGTTTCAAGAGACAGGCAAAGACGCGTTTGGTAAGCCACTGGAACGCACTGTGACCAAGAACCTTTACCAACTCTCAGGAGAAAAGCAATGAAGACCAATTGGCCGGCTTTCGGGTTCAGCTGCCTGTTGCTGGCAGGCGCCGCGGTTGTAAATCCATCCGCGAATGCGCAAGTCGCTCACGAATTACCCGCAGGCACGGGCGCAATGGCCTCCATTTCTGCTGTCGAGGTGGCGCAGCCGGGGCAACAGACAACTGTGCGCATCAGCGGATCGGGCGAGCTGCATTACCAGACTTCGCGTCTCGATTCTCCACCGCGGCTGGTTCTTGATTTTGCTTCCACGGGCTTGAAGGTCGAAAAGAATAAAGTGCAGAGTGAATTTCCTCCTGTTCTCGATGTCCGCGTTGGACAGCCCGCCGCTGGCCTGTCACGAGTCGTGATTGATCTTGCGAAGCAGGTTCCATTCACCACGGCTATGGATGGTTCGAGCGTAACGATTTCGTTCTCCGCTTCTGAAGTGGCGGTTCCCGCCGCGCTGCATACGGTTAAGAAATCAGCGCAGCCCAAGCTGGTATCCCTAAATGCGCCGAGCATGCCGCTGCCAACGTGGCTGACGGAACAAAATGCGGCTCTTGCGCGTCCTGCGGCTGAGCCGGTTGTTCCGCAACCGCAGAATCCTCAGATGGCAGAACCCCAGGCTGGCGCAGCGGCGCCGGAAAAGAAATTCACGGGCGATCCGATTTCTGTGAACCTCAAAGACGTTGATTTGAAGGATTTTTTCCGCCTGATTCACGAAATCAGCGGGCTCAACGTTGTGCTCGATCCGTCGGTACATGGGATGGTGACCCTGGTTCTCGATCAAGTACCCTGGGACCAGGCTCTGGACATCGTGTTGCGCAATAACAGCCTGACCAAGCAAATTGATGGCAACGTTCTGCGAATTGCAACGCAGGAGACGCTGAAACGGGAAGCAGATCAGCGCCGCGATCTGGCCAAGGCTGAAACCGATGCCGTCGAAATGGTAACCGTCACGCGCGTTTTGAATTACGCACAGGCAAACACGATGGTCGGGACATTGAAAAAATTCCTGACGACCCGCGGCGACGTTTTCGCCGACATCCGCTCGAATACTTTGATCATTCGAGATGTTCCAGCTTCGATCCCGAAGATCGATAACCTGCTTCGCCAGATTGATAAGAAATCGCAGCAAGTTGAAATTGACGCCCGCGTCGTGCAGACCTCCCGATCCTTTGCGCGTGAAATTGGCACGGAATTCGGGTTCTCGGCACCCACTGGGGTTACAGGAAACACGGCGATCGGCGGCTTGACTGGGGCAGCGGCTTCAGGATTCCTCAGCCCTGTCATTCACTCGATCTCCGCTCCTTTCTCCTCAAGCACCGGCTCGATTCCACTCAATACAAATCTCGGCGCCACTGCGCCGACCAGCGGTTTCACATTTTCCACGCAAGGCCACAACTACGCGATCGACTTCGTTCTTAGCCTGATGGAGGCTCACGGCGTCGGAAAGATTCTCTCCGAGCCCAAGGGCATCACGCAGAACAATGAGAAGCTGACGGTCAAGCAAGGTCAGCAGATTCCAATTCAGACCAACATCAACAACACGATTTCAACGCAGTATGTGGACGCCGTGCTGAAATTGGAAGTTACTCCGCAGATTACAGCGGAAGGCACCGTTTTCCTGGATGTAAATATCGAAAATACGCAGATTGACAAAGCCATTAGCATTCTCGGCCAACCCGGCCTCGATACACAGTCGACCCAGACCAAAGTCCTCATCAATGACGGAGGAACCGTGGTGATAGGCGGCGTTGTCATCACGAATCAGAACACGACAATCGATCAGGTGCCGTTATTAGGCAACGTGCCTCTGATTGGCAACCTGTTCAAACATACTTCGATCAGCATCTCGACCCAAGAACTGATGTTTTTCTTAACGCCGAGAATTTTGCCTAGCTAAGCTCCGCACGGTACAATATCGCGTGACCTGGGAGGAGACCTCAGTTTCCTCCCGTTTTTTTATGCCGACCAATTCTCCCAGCCGAATCAAGCGTCTTCGCCAGGTAGTTGAATCCCATCGCGCCACGGCTCTGCTCGAAACGCATTTGCCAAACATTTATTATTTGTGCGGATTTTCCGGCGATTCCGGAGCTTTGCTCGTGGAAGGTACGTCGGCCACACTGTTCACGGATGGCCGGTTCACCATCCAGGCGAAGGAAGAAACGCGCGGCATCCGCGTGCATATCCATAAGGGCGCATTGCTGGATGCCGTAGGGCAGCACCTGCGGGCGAAGAAGCGGCAACGGGTGGCGGTTGCACCCTCGCGGCTCGCTTTGGCGGGCTGGAAAGCCCTGCGGAAGGCCGCAGGGGCTAATCTGAAGTGGGTTGCCGTCGATGGATTGGTGGAAAATCTTCGAGCCGTGAAAGACGCGTTCGAAGTCGAGCGCATCCGCGACGCGGCGAAGCTGGGCTCCGAGGTCATGGAAGAAACGATACGCCTGATACGTCCCGGCGTCACGGAACTGGACATTGCTTCCGAGATCGGGTATCGCATGCGGCGAAAAGGCGCGTCAGGGGAATCGTTCGAAGCAATTGTCGCGGCGGGTCCGCGTTCGGCATTGCCGCATGCGCGTCCCACAGCGCGCCGAATTGGGAAAAACGAGTTGGTCGTGTTAGACCTGGGTGCTATACTGCGCCACTATTGCAGTGACCTTACGCGCACAGTGCACGTAGGTAAGGCTTCCGCGCGAGTTCGGCAGTGGTATTATGCCGTGCTGGACGCGCAGAGTGCGGCAAGAGATGCGCTGAAGGCAGGCGTGACCTGCGGGGCGATTGATGCGGCGGCCCGGAACGTTCTGCAGCAAAAAGGGTTAGGCCGCTATTTTGTTCACAGCACGGGGCATGGAATTGGCCTCGAGATTCACGAGGATCCGCGGATCGCTCGCGATCAAAAGAAAATTCTGGATACGGGTAACGTCGTGACTTTAGAGCCGGGTGTATATGTGGAGGGCGTTGGGGGAATCCGCATTGAAGACGATGCGCTGGTAACCCTGCGCGGTACTGAGATTCTTACGACCACCTCACGGGAATTCCTCGAAATTTGAGCAAAAAGATGAAGGGATCCAAAAAACAGTCTTCCAGTTCCGATGTTTCCGCGCCGGGAGTTGATTTCGGCGAACTTGAGCGCTTGCTTTCTTTCATGTCCAACCATGGATTGGAAGAAGTTGAGTACGCGCATGGCGACCTGAAGATACGCCTGAAGAAGGCGGGCATGCAGGGAACCGCATCCCCGGTTCACAGTTTCGCTGCGGCGGCACCAGCAACCCAAAACTTGGTGGCGCAAGCTCCGATTGCTCCAACACCGCCCGAGCCATCCAGTGCCGCGCCCGCACAGGCCGCAGCGGTTGCGCCGGCGGACGAGCACATTATCAAATCGCCCATCGTGGGCACGTTCTACGCAGGATCGAGCCCTGAAGCGGGGCCGTTTGTGCGCGCAGGGGATAAGGTCGAGGCGGGACAGACGGTGTGCATCATTGAAGCGATGAAGTTGATGAACGAAATTGAAGCGGACGTCAGCGGGGAAATAGCGCGCGTTCTGGTCGAAAACGGCCAGCCGGTGGAATATGGCGAACCGCTATTTGCGCTGCGGCCCTCGGGAAAAAAGAAATAATGTACTGGCTTCCGCTCGCGGGGTTGATTTCTTGCAAGGACCAAAACCCGCAGGCTGAAGCCTATGCCACATTTGGCCCCAAATGTTTCGAAAAATCCTCATAGCCAATCGCGGTGAAATTGCTCTGCGCGTGATCGATGCGTGCAAGGAACTGGGCATTGCCACGGTCGCGGTGTATTCCGAAGCGGATCGCAACGCGCTGCATGTGCGCTTTGCCGACGAAGCGGTTTGCATCGGGCCGGCGCGCTCCAGCGAAAGCTACCTGAATATTCCGCAGGTGATCAGCGCGGCGGAAATCACGAACGTCGACGCGATTCATCCGGGCTACGGATTCCTTTCCGAGAATGCGAATTTTGCCGAAGTGTGCGAAGCATCGCACATCACTTTTATCGGGCCGCCGCCGGATTTGCTGCGCATGATGGGGGAAAAAGATCAGGCACGGCGCGAAATGTCGGCTGCCGGTGTGCCGGTGGTGCCCGGATCGCAGGGAATTGTTGCGGACGAAGCTGCGGCGCTGGCCGAAGCGACGCGAATCAAGTATCCGGTGATCTTAAAAGCTTCCGCCGGAGGCGGCGGGCGCGGGATGCGCGTGGTGCGCAGCGAGAGTGAACTAGGGCCAGCATTTGCAACCGCGCGGAACGAGGCGCAA
>DATAPT010000520.1:0-2711 GCA_036265065.1 Candidatus Acidiferrales bacterium
ATGCAAGGGCTCGAACTTATAAAAGATAGGAAATAAGAGCACAGGAGCGAGCTGCGCCATCAGAACAGCAATCCCTAAAAATCCAATCCAGGCCACCAACCACCAATGTTCGGGAAAATCGCGAATCACAAGATAAAGCAACTCGACCAGTGCCGCCCCAAGCACTGCCGTCAACGCAAGTCCTTTGGCCTCGTCCCAGATCCAGGCGCGCAGCCGTTGGTTGGAGAGGTGGTACCGATGTTCAAGGCGGAAGCTGTAGTAGTCGAGCGGTAGCCCCACGGCCTTGCTGATCGCGACCAGCATCAGCACGTAAAGAAACACGGCAAACGCATAATCTTGAAATCCCGCCTTCAATGCCACGTCGCGCAGCCAGTTCGTCCAACCGGCGAACAGAAGCACAACCAGAAATCCCAGCCCGAGCAGGAATTCGCCGATACCGACTCGTCGGCGAATCTGGTTGTATTTGCGAGCCTCCGCGGAATCGGGAGGCGCAACTGTGCTGGGGGAAGCCATCAGCTAGATTATTGCACTGCAGGCAAGAGGGCGGCAGGTATTAAGAGGACAATCCCGAATGCGCTAGGCAGATTGAACAAAAGCTTCTCCGGTGCCCAGCAATTCCTCCACCAGTTCCGGTGAGGCCGCTTCTGCGTAAATGCGCAATAACGGCTCGGTGCCGGAAGCCCGGAACAATATCCATGCCTTCGCGCCATTTCCATTTGTCGGGGCGTCAAGAAAGAATTTAATTCCGTCCAGCCCCTCTTTTTTGATCACTGCATACTTGCCCAGCCCCTTTGTTGATTCCGAACGCGCACGCTCGATGGCGCCAAATTTAACCTCATCCGGAATATGAAGATCGCGCCGTCCATAAAAGTGCGGCCCATATTCTTTCTGCAGCGTCGCTACCAGCTCTCCCAAAGGCTTCTGCTCCTCCGCCATCACATTCGCCAGCAGCAGGGAATTCAGGATGCCATCGCGCTCAGGAAGATACCGCGAATATCCAATACCCCCCGATTCTTCGCCGCCAATCACGATTTCGCGCTCCATCATCAGATCAGCGATGTGCTTGAACCCGATCGGGCACTCATTCAACTTGCGCCCGTGCTTGGCAGCGATTCGATCCAGCATGCGCGTGGTATTGAAAGCGCGCACCACTTCACCCGGCCATTGCTTTCGCCGCAGCAGCCAATCGAGCAGTACGGAAAATATTTTGTGCGAGTCCACAAAGCTGCCGTCTTCCGCCACCGCGCCAATCCGGTCCGCGTCGCCGTCCGTGGCGAAACCCGCATGGCAGCGCTCGCGAACAACAGTATCCTGCAGCATGCGCACATGCGGCTCAATGGGCTCGGGATTAATGTCCGGAAACAACGGATTGACTTCTTGACGAATGGCGACAAACTCGATTCCATGCTCGCTGAAGATCTGCGCCAGAATCCCGCGCCCTGAGCCATACATCGAGTCAACGGCAAATTTGAAATTGGCCTTCGCAATCAGATCAAGATCAGCAAACTTGCAAAGCGCACGAATATAAGCAGGCTTGAGGTCCACTTCCTCGATGTTTGCATGTTTTCCGTTCGGCGCAGCGCTAGCCGCAGCTTCCTGCTCAATTACTTTCATGATGGCGGGAGTGGCTGATCCGCCGAATTTCGCCTTGAACTTAACTCCATTCCAATTCCACGGATTATGGCTCGAGGTGATGACCACACCTCCGGCAGCCCCGGTGCTTTTCACCGCAAACGAAATCGCGGGAGTCGGTGAGTAGTCGCTTGCAAGACGAATCGGAATTCCGGCCCCGGCCAGCACTTCCGCGGCAGCGCGCGCGAAATGTGGCGACCCAAATCGTGTGTCGTAGCCGACGATGAGCCCGCGTGATGAGTCTTCGTGCTTCAGCACGTACGAAGCGATGGCCCCAGCCACCCGTCGCACGTTTTCAAAAGTAAAGTCGTCCGCGATCACCGCCCGCCAGCCGTCGGTGCCAAACTTTATCGCGGTCCTCGGCTGTCGGTCATCGGTCGTCGGCATTTGCAGGTCAACGTTTGCGGCCGTAGTCTCAGTCAGCATAAATTTGCGTTTTCCTAAGTCTTATCTCTCTTGGACCCGGCCGACGACCGAGGACCGACGGCGGGTTTAGACCAACTTCTTCAATTTCTTCTCGTCCAGAAACTTCACTATCTTGCCCACGTCCTGCGAATTGGCGCGCGTCGTCACCAGCAATGCGTCTTCGGTTTCGACAACCACAATATCGTTCACCCCGACTACGGCTACAAATTTCTGGGGCGAATGAACGTAATTCCCGCTCGCGTTCAGAGTGAAGATGCCCAGCGAAGAAATGAGGTTGCCGTCTGCTGGGGTGCTCTTGCCCACATGATGTTCGTGAAGCGCAGTCCACGAACCCAAATCGTTCCATCCGAAATCCGCGCGCAAACAAAAAATATTGGAGTCCTGCTCGCCCTTGGCGGAGCGCGGCTCCAGTACCGCGTAGTCGACGCTGATGTCCTCGCACTTCGGATAAAGCCGCTTAAAAGTCGCTGCAAACTTTCGTGTACCGTAGTCGGCCGCAATCTTTTCAAGTAATCCGGCGGTTTTTGGCAGGTGCTCAATGAGCGCGTTGGTCAAGGTTTTGGCGCTCCACAAAAACATTCCGCTGTTCCAATAAAAGTTTCCGGAACGAACGAACTCTGCAGCTCGCTCAGCATTTGGTTTTTCCGTGAAAC
>DATAPT010000521.1:0-4124 GCA_036265065.1 Candidatus Acidiferrales bacterium
GCCGCTCTGGGCATATGTCTCCGTAACCGGCGTCCTGATTTACGTTGTGCTGTACCAGGTTTATTTGCCGCCTCATCCGTAGCGTGCATTCCGCGCGGTGTGTGAAATGTGCGGCGAACCGAGTTCCATTAGGAAGTATTAAGAGTTGCGATTTGTTTTTTGTGGCGCAGGCTGCCGCCTGCGGGTTTTGATCCGTGCATGCGCAAAACTCCGCAAACAGAAAGCCTCGCCGATAAAATCACTGTCGCTAAACCGAAAAATTGAGTATGAAAGTACGTGCAAACAGCTCTTTAGATAGGTGAACTTGCTATGACCAGCTTCGCAAATTCCGCTGAAACCTCCTCCGCGCCTACGAGCGCGCCCTCCAAACCCGGAATGGCCAAGAAGTGGCTGATCGCCATTCTTGTGCTCACGTTTTCTTTTGTTTTGATGCCGTTTTTGCTGTGGTACATGACGACCTTTACGCGGCCTCTGAACGACGCCGATCTGGCTTCCTATTTTTCCGACGTTCTGCACCCGCGCCGCTCGCAGCACGCGCTCTCTCAGATTGCGGACAGGATCACCAGCCCGAATCCAGGCATCCGCGAATCCGCAAAAATCTGGTATCCCGAAGTCGTTCGATTTTCAGAGCGGGGAAGCGATGAGTTGCGCGTAACGGCCGCATGGGTTATGGGACAGGACAATCAGTCCACGCAATTTCACACCGCCCTCTTGAAGCAACTGGCGGACTCGAATCCCATGGTGCAGCGCAACGCTGCGCTTTCGCTTGTGCGCTTCGCCGATCCCTCTGGCCACGCCCTGATTGCTGGCATGCTTGAGCCCTACACGGTGGCTGCGCCGCAGGCAGGCACTCTTACGATTCGCATGAAACCCGGCGATGCAATTAATCCCGGAACTTTGCTCGCGCACGTCGCCTTAGGAACCGCGAACAAGGAAATCCGGTCCGAAGTGCCAGGCACGATCCACCAATGGATTTCCTCGGACAACAGTTCCGTTCAAGCGGGCGAACCTATGCTGCTGGTCGATCCCAGCCCGGAAATGGTTTGGGAGTCGTTGCGCGCGCTGTACTTGGTTGGACAAATGGAAGACCTTCCGGCCGTGAATCTCTATGCGACCGCAGCCAATGGAATGCCGCCGCAGATTCAGCAGCAAGCCGCGCTTACCGCGAAGGAGATTGCCGCGCGGGGGATTAAGAAGTGAGTCGTGATTTGTGAATTGTGATTCGTGAAAATCGAAAGCTGCGTTTCCTGCCGATTTGGATGGGAAGTTCCCACCTGCGGTTATTAATTGAATTTTAGAACAACCGTGAATCAATCACGCGAAGTGTATTTTCACGAATCACAAATCACGATTCACGAATCACATTTCCTAAAACGGCAACGCGCCATTCGCGCCCTCAAAATCCGCAAGCGGCACCATATCAATCGCGTCCCACGGACAGCCTTCAAGGAATGCGCCATCAGGGCCTTTGCTTGTGCAGAGCTTGCAGCCAATGCACAACAGGGGATCAACAATGATCCGGCCGAACGGCGCGTGATCTTCATCCGGCGCCCAGTACATGCAATCCGCGACAGGGCAATATTCAACGCAGGCGGGCGAGCCGGAGCAGCCTGTGCAGCACTCATTGATTACAGCCAGAATGTGAGGTTTGCGCTTTCGCTGCGTCGTTGTGCCCGTGGATATGGGCGCACATTTGACCACGGTTCCCGCTTGAAAATCTTCGATGCTAGGGGCCGAATAGGACACTTCGAACCTCCAAGAATGTGGGTTACTTGCGCACATTCTTACTGAGCCGGAACGACTTGTCAATCTGCTAGATTTATCGAGGTTTTTGTTTTTGCATGCCGCGCATAAATCTGGATTGCGGTGAAAAAATGCCGCCCGTCCAAATAGCGGACGGCCTCTACAAAATCAACGGCGAAATGCCCTGGGTTTCGTAGAGAACGCTTCGTCCCGCGTTTTTCGGGACGAAGCGGGCAGATTGCCTGCCAATTAAAGTCTGGCTCGGTGGGCACGGTTTCGACATTCATCCAAATGAGGTAAGCTAATTGTCTTTGCATGACCCATCCAATACGGAAATTTCAGGCATGGTTGACCAACCTGTTGCGCAATCAGTTGTGTCCGTCAACAAGCCCGCGCAGGTTTTATTTGCTAGTTTAATCGGGACGACCATCGAGTTCTTTGACTTTTATATTTTCGCAACTGCCGCTGTTCTCGTTTTTCCGAAATTGTTTTTCCCTTCCACCGATCCCGCCTCGGCCACGCTGGCTTCGCTGGCCACATTTGCAATCGCGTTTTTTGCGCGGCCGGTTGGCTCCGCGCTTTTCGGGCATTTTGGCGATCGCATCGGGCGCAAAGCCACGCTGGTTGCTGCGTTGCTTACCATGGGCCTTTCCACGGTGGCGATTGGCGCGCTGCCTACATACCGAACAATTGGCGTCATGGCTCCAGCATTACTCGCGTTTTTTCGCTTCGGCCAGGGGCTTGGTCTTGGAGGCGAATGGGGCGGCGCGGTGCTGCTGGCGATTGAAAATGCGCCGCCGGGCAAGCGCGCGTGGTACGGCATGTTTCCGCAACTCGGGGCGCCAACCGGCTTTCTTTTTTCCGGAGGCATTTTTCTAGTGCTTTCGCGGCTGCTCACGGACCAGCAATTTTTTGACTTTGGCTGGCGCATACCCTTCTTGGCCAGCGCGGCCCTTGTGCTCGTAGGGCTTTACGTGCGGCTGACGATTACTGAGACGCCCGTCTTTCGCGATGCGCTCAATCGGAAAGAGCGCGTCAAAGTTCCGATGCTGACGGTATTCAAGGATCACGGGAAAACTCTTTTCCTCGGCACTCTCACCGCGATCACGACGTTCGTACTTTTCTATCTGATGACTGTTTTTGCATTGTCCTGGGGAACTACGGCGCTTGGCTACATCCGCCAGAAATTTCTGGTGATGCAATTATTCGCCGTCGTATTTTTTGCGATTTTCATTCCCATTGGCGCATTGCTCGCCGAGCGAGGACGGCGCGCCACGCTTCTTTGGGTCACGGCGGCTATCGGCGTTTTTGGCCTGGTCCTGGCTCCGATGTTTCTTGCCGGGACCACCGGAGCGGTCATCATGATGACCATCGGCCTCTCGCTGATGGGCTTGACGTACGGCCCGCTGGGGACAGTGCTGTCCGAACTTTTTCCCACTTCGGTGCGCTATACCGGGAGTTCCTTGACATTTACATTCGCTGGAATTTTCGGCGCCTCTCTCGCGCCCTACATCGCCACATCGCTGGCGAAAAATTATGGGCTGCAATTTGTCGGATATTATCTAACGGGCGCGGCGGCTCTGACGTTTGTGGGCCTGCTTGCCGCGCGCGAAACGAAGGACGAAGTTTTGTGATTCACAAATCACAGGCCACTTAATTTGCATCGACTCCTGCCCAGGAGTAATCTAATCATTGAACGGTCGATGTAGCGCTCCCCCAAGCGCAACTTCGTCCAGTTAGAGGTAAGAAGAAGGTGGTATCCCGCAATGAATCCTAAAGTTAAAATTGCTATTCCGGCCCTTGTACTTGGTCTCGCATTGTTCTCGCCTTTGGCGCATGCGCAGCGAGGAGGCATGCGCTGGGGTGGAGGTGGGTCTCACGGCGGGGCTGTGGGAGGATTTCGCGGCGGTGCTGTAAGGGGGAGTCGCGGCGGGGAATTCAACCGGGAGGGCAGGCACCGCTTTGAAGATGGCTTCGGTTTTCCTTTTGCGCCGTTTTATTATCCTGACTACTTTTACGACGGCTATGACGGCTACTACGATAGTGATTTGGATAACAGAAATTCCGCGCCTTTAGACCCTCAGGTTCAAACTCGGCCGCAGCAGGTATACCAGCCTCCAGCGCCTCCTCCAGTTCCCGGCGACCCACTTATCCTGGAAAATCGCGATGGGCGATGGGTGCGAATCCCAACGGGCGGCGAATTAATGAATGCTGCTGTACCCCCAAGCGCTGCTTCTGATCCGACTCCAACACCAAAGGCGCATGGGACAGCCGCAAAAACGACGGAAACGGAACCGCCCAGTCTGCCGCCTACTCCGGCATTACCGCCTGCGGTCCTCGTCTTTCGCGATGGCCACACCGAAGAAGTTCAGAAATATATG
>DATAPT010000522.1:0-3455 GCA_036265065.1 Candidatus Acidiferrales bacterium
GACAAGGCAATCGCAAAACAACTAGCGGTCAGACAAGCAGCGAAGAATATTTTCAGGCGTCGAGTCATTTTAATTCCTCCCGTTACGACAGACTTTAATGCAAAAATCTCAATTCCGGTGAAACAATTCTTCCGATAACCAAGTTCAACCCGCCAAAGCGGCGGTGAGCTTGGACATATCGGGAACGGTTTCAAGCGACTTGATGAGTTCGATCACGGCCTCCGCTTTTTGCGAAGGCCATTTCAGAAACTCCGCGTTGCCGCGGAACTTGTCAGCCACTTCTTCAAAAGTCATGGGGTTTTCCGGACTTCCCTTGGCTGGTTCCGTGCGGCCCGAAATCAGCTTGCCGTTTTTCATGTAAATTTTGAGCATACTCTGCTCAACGAGCATGGCTTGCAGGGAGGCTCCCTGCAGTTCCAGCTTGTTGAATTCGGGGTCAACGTAATAGCGCACGCGCTTGATCATGTCCTGCATGTCCGGGCGCATCGCAACCGCATCTGTGAACGAACTCAAAGTTGCTTTGCCGTCCAGCAGCAGGAGGGCCATGGCGTATTCCATGCTGAACTTTCCTTGCAGGCCGGTGGTGGGGTGATGCTGGAAAAGCGTGCGGTAATTGCTCAGGTTTCCGCCCACCTCCACTTTCTCCACGTCGGCGGCCTTGATGTTGTTCTGTTGAATGAGGCGCAGCATTTCGTCCATCACTTGCTGCTGAATCGTGCCGCAGGGGAAACGCTTGATCAAATCGCCGGGCGAAGTGAACATCCACGGTTTTCCCAGGCGATCGACGATGAATTTCGGATCGAAACCTCCACCAACCGCGAAAAATCCGAGCTCCGCTTCTAGGATATCGGGCGCGGCGGTCCAGCCAATTGCTGCCAGGTCAACGGCCACGGTTCCATTTTCGCCGGCGTGCCCGGCGTGAAATGGTTTTGTCATGGAGCCGAAATTGTCGCGAAGACCGCTGGCTTCAGAGCCTGCAATGGCCAATGCGATGGCGGTTTTTGCCGCGTCCAAGCCGCGCAGTTTTGCGCAAGCCGCTGCGCTGCCCATGGTACCGATCGTTCCTGTGGTGTGATACCCGTCCTGCTGATGGCGCGGAGACATCGCGTCTCCAATTTTATTTCCGACTTCGACGCCGACATGAAACGCGAGCATCAAGTCCCTGCCGCTTCTATTGCCAACCTCGCACAACGCGAAAGAAGGGGGGAGCACGGGTGAGGCGACATGAAAGGCAGAGCCGGTGTCGTCGTAATCATCGGCATGGATGGAAACGCCGTTGGCGAGCGCGGCAAAGCGCGGATGCACCTTCATTTTTGTGCCGATGATGCTGGCGCCGCCGCCGCATGAACCAAGCGAATCGATATATTGGCGGATGCGTGGGCCCGAGGGGGAAGCCGATCCGGCGAGCGCCAATCCGAAACCGTCCAGCATGGTTTTCTTGCCGATGGCGATCACGTTTTCCGGTACGTCTTCGTACTTTGTGCTCACGATGAATTCCGAAACGTATTTGGTGAGACCCGGCGCTTTGGCCAATTCCTCCGCAGGACTGGATTTGGCGGGACTGGGTTCGGTGGGACGCGCGAGAGCCTCGGTTGATCCTTTGCCCAGCGCTAATCCGGCAAGTGCGAGCGATGTTTTGCAGAAATCACGTCGAATCATGGGTGTCCCCTGTCGAAAAATAATTAGTGCAGGCATCTGCCTGCTGGATTCTATTTTTTAGCATGCAACAAGTGCAACAGGCTGAAGCCTGTTCTACTGATTACAAATCTTCGGGGCCGGTAGATACCGCCGATCCCGATGGAGCTTCACTGAGCAATTTATGTAAATCCAGCATGCGAGTGTACATGGCCAGATTCCCCTTCGCGTCGCGTGGCCAGACTTCCCTCGGCTTATCGCAATACAATTCCACGCCGTTATCGTCCGGATCGCGAAGATAGATGGACTCACTCACGCCGTGGTCCGCCGCGCCCTCCAGCGGGATGCGCGCGGCCAGCACTCGCCGCAAAACCGTGGCCAAGGCGGCGCGCGTCGGATAAACAATTGCCGTGTGATAAAGACCGGTTGTGCCCATCGACGGCGGCGAACTGCCGAGGCTTTCCCAGGTATTCAGCGCAATGTGATGGTGGTAACCGCCCGCGGAAAGAAAAATCGCTTCCTCACCAAGCTTTTGCATGACCTCAAATCCCAGAACGCCGCAGTAAAATCCGACAGCGCGTTTGAGATCGGCGACTTTCAAATGTACGTGCCCAATGCGGACGACGGGGTCGACTACGTATGGCGCATCAGATCCTTCGCTTTTATTTGGAATCGCCATAATTTCACCAGGAATGAACTCTGCAGAGTTTCTGCCAGCGCCCAGTGAGAGTCAAGCGCCTGTTCATTCCCTTCCGGTGTCTTGGGCGCAACCCGTTTCAATTCTTTGGGTACAACCCGGACCGGGTGCGCTACCATTTTTAGTTAAAGGAAATAGGACCATTCCGCATTGCGGATTAGATCGAACGAGCCGTATAAACTGAACTAGGAGAACATAATGCGCCTCTTGAAATACGCACTTCTGATGTTACTGGTTTTGGCCACGGTTCCTGCCTTTGCGCAAGGGCCGCCATCCTTCGTTCCCCCTCAGCTGGAGCAAATGGTTTCACGCATTGCGCTATACCCTGACCCGCTCGTGGCTCAGATTTTGGCGGGAGCCACGTACCCCGATCAAATTCCCGATGCCGCGCGATGGGCCGACCAGCACCATTACCTCACGGGGCAAGCGCTGGCGAATGCGATTCAAGGCGACCAGCTTCCCTGGGATCCCAGCGTTCAAGCGTTGCTGCCCTTTCCTTCTGTACTCGAAATGATGGCTTCCGATATGAACTGGACAAGCGACGTTGGAAACGCGTTTCTCGCACAGGAAGGCGATGTGATGGATGCGATTCAGCGTGACCGCCGCAAGGCTCGCGAATACGGATACCTCCGCAGCAATGGCCAGATTGTGGTCGGCGGCGGCCCTTACATTACGATCATGCCGGTCAATCCCGGATACGTTGTGGTGCCTTACTATGATTCGCGCGTTGTGTTCTATGCGCCGCGGCCAGGCTTTTTTGTGGGCGGCGCGATCCGCTTCGGCTATGGCACCTCGCTTGGGCTTTCCTTTCGACCCTGGGGCTGGGGCTATGACCGCTTCGACTGGGGCGGACATGGCGTCTTCATTAATAACGAGCGTTGGGGACGAAACTGGGACAACCGTCGCGAATATGCTCATCCTTACGCGGGTGTACACCGTTTCGGGCCAGAGATTCGTGTCCCGGATCATCATGAGCTGGAGCAACGGTCCGACCGCGAACGCGGTGCCGAACGAGCAGGTCGCCGTGCACCGGAGGAACATCGTGGCCATGGAAATGATCATGGCAACGATCATGGGCACGACCATGGCGGGGATCACGGAGGGGACCACGGGGGAGACCACG
>DATAPT010000523.1:0-3166 GCA_036265065.1 Candidatus Acidiferrales bacterium
GCTCCGACGCATGGTCTGGCGATGGATCCAAGCGGTGTGATGTGGGCGACGATGATTGGCGATCCGCGCGGCGGCGGCGGAAATCTGTTGCGGGTCGATCCCGCCACGATGAAATACGAAGTCATCCCGCCGCCCAGGGGAATGGGCGGCACGACCACGAGCATCGACGTGGATGCCAAGGGAAAAGTATGGGCGACGACGGCAGTGGGCGCGTTTCGTTACGACCCTTCTACGCGCGAGTTCCGCGAATTCAAATCGCCCACGCCGATCGAAAACGGCCCCGGCGGATCGTACGGCATTGCCGCGGACCGCATGGGCAACGGCTGGTGGACGCAGATCAACATTGACCGCGTGAACCGCGCGGATATCGAGAGCGGCAAAACGCAGGAATTCCATGAAGCGCCGCGACCCGCGCGCGCTGACGGCGCTATCACGGCCGAGGACAAAAAGCTTTACGAACTCGCGGGAGTGGAACTGACAGACTTTGGCGCATGGTGGTCCGAGGGCCCGCGACGACTCGGCGCAGACAGGAACGGTGATACCGTGTGGGTTTGCGATTACTGGGGCGGGAATCTGGAGAAGTACGATACTCGCACGCTGAAATCCAAAATCTACAGATATCCCACTCCGGAATCCGCGCCGTACGATGCCAGCATCGACCGCGACCACAACGTCTGGGTGAATCTTACGAATGGCGATTCTGTCGCTCGTTTTAATCCCGCCACCGAGCAATGGACCGAATTTCCTTTGCCGGGACGCGGGATCAACCTGCGCCACATTTCTCTCGACGAACGCGAAGGTGTGACGCGCATCGTGGTCGGCTACACGCGCAATAGCAAAATCGCGCGCATGCAGATTCGCTCGAAGGAAGAGCTGCAAGCGCTCAAAGCGCAGGCCCAAAATTTATCGGCGCAGGATGTTGCGCATTAAACGGGAATTCGCGTGATCAAGGATTGAAAATAATTTCACCGACTGAACGGTTTCGTAGCGCCGGCGTCCCGCCGGCAGGTTTAAATTGGTACGAAACTAAAAACCTGCCAGCAAGATGCCGGCGCTACGAAACCGCAATCCAAGGAAGTATCGTTCCTCCTCACGGGAGAGTGAATGATTAACACGGGTCCCTTAAAAGGCTTTCTGATGGGCATCGCTATTCCTGTGGCAATTTTTCTGACGGGCTCATTTGCAACTACGACTTCGTCGCCTCTCCATGCCTCGCCCACGGAAGAATCCGCCGTTACAATCGAAACAGTTCATTTTGACTCGGGCGGATTTAACATGGACGCTTTTGTGGCGAGGCCCTCAGCCACGGGGAAGCATGCCGCTGTACTCGTGATTCATGACAGTTTGGGACTGAACGATTCGATTCGAGACATCGCAAAGCAATTTGCCGTGGCCGGATTTGTTGCTCTCGCTCCGGATTTCACTTCACGCCGGGGCGGCGCACGAACTCCCGATCAAATGCCGCAAGTCGTGGCACAACTTTCTCCCAACCTCACCGTGGAAGACACTCGCTCAGCCTTCGATTTTCTGCGGACAGATTCGGCCGTGGATGCGGCCAGGATTTCAACTGTGGGATTTGGCTGGGGCGGCTGGCGAAGCTTCATGCTGGCGGTTTCCGCGCCTGAGCTGTATCGCGCTGTGATCTATAGCGGAACGACGCCGTCGCAAAGCTTCGACGCCGTTCACGCCCCAATTCTAGCGCATTACGCCCAATACGATTTCCGCACCACGGGAAATGCGCAGGTCACGGAAAAAGCGATGACCGAAGCCGGAAAACATTTCAGCTACTTTGTGTATCCGCAGGCGTACCGCGCATTTTATATCCCCGGCACGCAATACAGCGCCGAGGCGGCAAAGCTTGCCTGGACAAGGACGCTGGATTTCCTGCGCAAATGAGCGCTGCCCGGGAGCGTGCCAATTTACGTGATCTGCATGATTTCGCGGCTGCCAGAAATCCACAGATCCGTATAGCCTTTCATCTTGGCGCGAAAAGCTTCGTTCGTGCCGTAATCCTTCAATTGTTTCTCAAATTCCGCGACGTTCTCCACTTCAAATTCCAAAACGACGCGATTGAAATCGCCCGTCAAATCCGTTAGCACGCGGAACTTTGGAAATTTGCCTGTCGAAGCGGCGTCTTTAATTTGGGCAGCGAGCTTGGTGGCTTGGCCTGGTTTGGCAACGAAACAATTGCGGACGACGAGCATGGAAGTCCCTCCTTGGACGTTTTTCCTGCGAAGAGCTTTTCTGATTTTCAGCATCCTCCGCTCATCTTGCAGGAAATGATTGCGTGCAGAGTGACATTCGCGCGCAAAACATGTCAAGGCATATCGTTTGCCGGTTCATCCGGGCCTTTTGACTGCCAACGCACTTTCACATTGTTTGCAAAACGAACGAGGTGTAGATTGCCGTCCAACACAAATCAAACCATGGGAATCGCGAGCCAATGGAGAACGCCATGAAAAAGCGCCATGATTCAGTGAACGAAAATATGCCTACCATGCTTGGCTCTCGTTTCGATTCACACTTGGAAACTGGCGGCAATGCTTCACGCCGCGATGTTTTGCGATGGATAGGAATGGCCGGAGCGGCCGCGTCTCTGCCAGCAGGCAAATTGCTTGCGGGTGCGATGGTCCCTGCCGCTGCGCCTACGGGACGAATCGACGTGCATACCCATACCGTGCCGCCTTTCTACACGAAAATTATGGAGAAAGAAATTGCTGCCACCGGGCATCCGCTGCCCACCTGGTCTCCAGCCGCCGCCATTGAAATGATGGACAAGACCGGCGTCGCCACTTCGATGCTTTCTCCGATGACGCGCGTGGTCCAGGATTCTTTTTCAGACAAGTCAGAGCGTGCGCGGAAGCTGGCGCGGCAAAGCAACGATTACACGCAACAACTCGTGAGAGATTATCCGGGGCGTTTCGGAAATTTTGCAGCGATCCCGCTGCCGGACACGGATGGAAGCCTGAAAGAAATCGAATACGCTCTCGACACGCTCAAGGCGGACGGCATCGGCCTGTGGACGAGTTATCTCGACAAGTGGCCCGGCGATCCGATCTTCGCGCCGGTCTACGAAGAGCTGAACCGGCGCAAAACCATCATCTTCCTGCACTCCGCGCCGCCCAGCTGCTGCCGCGCGCTGCAGCCGGGAGTCGCCGACAGTGTG
>DATAPT010000524.1:0-5154 GCA_036265065.1 Candidatus Acidiferrales bacterium
CATGAAAACCGGCTGTGGAAAAGTCCTGGCCAAAGATTCCACCCACCTCTCCAAATCCGATGAAGGCAATCTGACGTATCGCACGCATGTCATCGTCACCTCTTGGTTAATTAAATACTTAGCATGCCATGTGGAATGGTATCCCTGAAATACGTGACTGGGAACAGGATACTTCCTGCTCGGGTATTTCCGTCGCTCCTAACCCCTTTTCCTGCAATCCGGTTCTACCACCCCTGTACCATTGCAAACTCGGTACTGCCGGGGCACAATGATGTGCAGAAAGAGGGGAACCAATCTCCCTTTCCGGTGTCTAAATCAATGAAGCGCTTACCAACCCTTGTCGTTTGGTTGAATGGGACTCCCCGCGAGGGGAGCATTGTAAGCGGCTTTAACGTCTGTAGCGCAAGACACATGGCGTTGGGCGCGAGTTTTTCACCGCGTCACCGCTTGGCTGCAGGCAGAAGAGGCGGCAAACGTGTCTGACTTGGCGCGCGTCCTTCCTTGGTCGCAGGACGAAGCCGAGCTCGTGACGGAGCTGCAAGCTGGCTCCGGCGATGCGTTCGACTGGCTGGTAACGCACTACTCGGGTCCGGTGTACGGCCTGGTAGCGGGAATGGTTTCAGAATCCTGCGACGCTGCCGATATCACGCAAGACGTTTTCCTCAAGGCATTTCGCGGGATTCGAGGGTTTCGGCGAGGCAGTTCGCTAAAGACGTGGCTCTACCGGATCGCCGTCCGCGAGGCCTTGAATCACCGGCGCTGGCTGTGGCGGCATCATCGGGAGCAGGACTCGATTGACGTGGAGCCGAGTGACGGCCAATCGTCACTTGAAATTGAAGACGACCGCGGCACTCCTTTCGATCTGGCGGCATCACATGAAGTACAAGCAGCGGTACAGCAGGCTTTGCAGCAAGTGCCTCAAGTTTTTCGCAGTGCCGTAATTCTCAGGGACCTGGAAGGCATGTCTTATGAGGAAGTTGCCGAAGTCCTGGCGGTAACCGTGGGCACTGTGAAATCGCGCATTTTGCGCGGACGGCGGTTGTTGCGGGAAATTCTTGATCCTTTGCTGCGGACTCATTCTGGTTCCACGGATCAGGCGCCCCAGCCGCAAAAAAGAGAATCTGTTTTGCACTCCTCGCTGTTTTCGGGCGAGGAGGAACACAAAGCCAGCCGGACGGACACAGCCGGTTGGGCTCACCCTGGCAAGACGGGTGACGCCGAGGGAGGTGTCTGATGGATTGCGAAAAAGTACGTGGATTATTGCCAGGATACCTGGATGGTGCCATGCCTACGGGCACGTGGGCCGGCACGCATCTTTCGGTTGGCCGCCATCTGGAAACCTGCGATGTTTGCCGGCATGAGCTGGAAGCCTACCAGTCGTTGTCCACAATGATGTCGCGGATGAGCCGTCCTACGCCGCCGCCGGATCTGGCCTTGAAGATTCGTGTGGCTGCCGCGCAGCGCTTGTCTGACCGCAATTGGCTGCATTATTTGCGCCGCTTGAACACTCGCACAGAGTTAATTCTGAAAAATATTCTCGAGCCACTGGCGATTCCAGCCACGGGCGGTTTTACGGTTGCTTTCATTGTATTTGTGATCGTCTGCCAGTTGCTGGGAATCGGCGCGCCGCTGCGTGCGGGATCGAATGATTCTCCGACGAATTTGCTGCAACCTGCCCGGCTGGAATCCTTGGCGCCATTTCCGATTACGGGCCTTGAAGAGTCAGGGCATGCCGGACCTCACGCCCTTCTCGTGGAAGCCACCATCAGCTCACAGGGAGATGCGGTGAGCTACCGGATTCTTGCGGGACCGGATACGGAGATCGTTCGCCGCCAGCTCGATCTGGTACTTCTGTTTTCGCGCTTTCGACCGGAGATGAGTTTTGGCCGGTTTACTTCCGGCGGGCGAGTGGTTCTTAGCTTCAGCGATATTTCCATTCGCGGATAATTTGTCGAGACAAAGTTTTTCCTCACTGCCCCCATTGCTTTCATGCAACGTATGTACTTTTAGTGCCCATTCTTGCCTTCGTAGTACCCCAGTACTATAGCCCGCGGGCTACTTCCAAGTAGAAAATTAGGTACTCTGAGAGTCACGCCTCTCCCTCCATGCGTGACTTCGCTCAGCCTTAGGAATTCGATGACTATTTCAATAAAAAATTCTGCCGGGGCGAATAACATGGATAAACAGGGGTCTCAGCCTCAAGATTCCACGGGAAAACCACTGGAAAGTGCACGCTCCAATCCCGTCTGCCTCGAACTGAGCATTACGATACGCAGCCTTCCCACGGAAAACGGTGGCCTGACAAAGCCGATTCGGATCGAGGGCCGGACCGTCATTGTGTTCGATAACGGCGCAGTACTTCGGTGCACTGAAAATTTGCCTGTCGGACAAACTTTCATTCTTTCAAATCCAAGTGGGCGTGAGGTGGTTTGCCTTGTGGTGGGCGGCCGCAATCTTCCTACCGTGAAGGGATATAGTGAAGTCCAATTCATGGAGCCGGTAAATGATTTTTGGGGTCTCCGTGAAGTCGGCGCGGCCCCTGTGGCTGCCCCAAAAATCCCTGAAGTTCGCCGTGAAGCTGCGCAAGCTCCGCCGCCGCCCGCGCCTGTTTCGGCTACGCCTAAGCTGGAAGTGGTGGCAAAGCCTGCAAAAACGCAGACGAGCAACACCCCCTCTTTAAACGAAATTGGTGGGCTATTAAGTTCGCCATCAGTTGCGACAAAACAGGAACATAAACCCGCCGCTGTTCAACCACCTTCTGAGAGGGCGCCCTTGAGCGCCTCTGCCTACAGTCAATCAGGGAATGCTTCGCTTGGGCTGGTTGCAAATATAACTTCCTCGGAGGCGGAGCAAGCGGAAGAGAAAAAAGCCAAGCAAGCGGTAACCGAAGCATTGTCCAATGCTCTTTCGAGTGGACCTATTTTCGATTCCCAGGCGAATTCTAGTTCCCATGCGGTTTCCAGTTCGAACGTTTTTTCCAGCAGGGGAATTTTGGCCCAGGGCCAAACTGAACCCGAGCCGGGAGCCTTCGGCGGGCGAATGCCTTTGGTCGTGGGCGTAGTTGCCCTGGCTTTGGCAGGGATTGGCGCGGGAGCATTTATCATGCACCGTGGCACCGACTCTGGCCCTGCCGCGACGACGGCTGCGGTCAGCCAGCCTGTAGTGGCGCCGCCTTCAACGGCTTCAAACGAGCCTGCAACCGATACGATCCCAACGGAAGCGAAAGAACAGCTCCCGGCGCAGAATGTGGCCGTCGAACAAGCACCGGTTGGAGCAGTGCCTTCCGCGATTCCCGCGGTGGTTTCGAATGCCGGTCTCAACGAATCGAGAAGCGAATCCAAATTGGATCAGAAAGAAACGCGCCGCGCGGATAGCGCTGCGAACTCGCGTGTGCAATCGGCACCGGCAGCGCCTCGCCGTCCTACGATTGCAAATCTTAAAATGAGTTCACCGAGCGCGCCCAGCCGCACCACCAATGATTTGGGGACGGGTACAGCGCCAATGACGGATCTCGTTGCGACTCAACCTGCAGGCGCGGGCGCGGCTCCCGGATTATTGACCGCGTCTGGCCGCACCTCGATTCAACCCATCGCGCCGCCCGGAGCGATTGCTCCTGCGCCCGTGTCAGCACCGGTGCCGATGCAGGCCGCTGCACCCAAGATCGTTGCCCCCAAACTAATTTCTTCTGCGCGTCTCACGTATCCTGCCTCAGCCAAGCAGACTGGCATTCAGGGAACGGTTACCCTCCTTGCCACCGTGGAGGCGAATGGAATCGTATCCAGCGCAAAAGCTCTGAACGGGCCGTTGCTTCTTCGGCAGGCCGCTTTGGACTCCGTAAAACAATGGAAATATTCGCCGGGATCGACCGATGGCAGGCCTACCGCTGCACAAGTGACCGTAGCCGTTGAGTTCAAATTGAATTAATTCAACAGAAGTTGTCTTCCTAAACCCTTTCTATCTACTACAATACTGCCAGTACAACCTGCCGGCCAAATTGACCCTCCAATTAAGATAAGAGAGGGTTTCTTGACTGCATCGGCTTGGCCTTGTAAATTCAAGAACAGGTGGATGCTCAATTGCAATTAAATTTTAGAAGCCAGCGCATTTTAGGGAACGCGCTTCTCGGAGCCATGCTCGCTGTGGCTGCGTTCGCTCAAGCAAATGCGCAAGCGCCACCGGCACAGAATCCCGTCGCGAGCGCTGAGGATGGATCCCGGCGAGCGGTTTCCGTGGAATCGCATCTTCAGCTTTTTGCAGTGATGTGTGCGCTCGACGCTGCTGGCTATATTCCCGGCGCCGGATCGGCCGCGGAAACTCCCGGGCGCATTCAACTCCGCAAACGCATGCAGGCTTTGCAGGGGCCTGCAGTTGTGGCCTTGCGCAAATATTATGCGGAACACGCGCTGGGTGATCCGGGCGCGAATTTTTCACGTTTTGTTTCTTTTTCGCTGGTCACAGGACCGCCGCCTGATTTTCCCTTTTTGCTGCGGCGTGATGATTTGCCGCCGGAAGCGCTCACGCTCGAAGGCTTCAACCCCATCCTCGCCAATTTTTATAGCGAAGCCAAAATCGATGAAGTTTGGAAATTTTATGAGCCGGAGTACGAACGAGCCGTGGAAAGCCTGCGCGCTCCCGTTTCCAATCTGGTGTTTACGGCTTCAAATTATTTGCGCGAAATTGTGCGCTCGGGCACCGGGCGAACTTTTTCGGTTTATGTAGAACCTCTCGCTGGCGACAAAACAATTTTCAGAACGTTTGGCGATCAATACGTGCTGGTTGTTCGGCCCAGCACAGCGCCGCCGATGGACGATATTCGCCACGCATTTTTGCATTTTATTCTGGATCCGATCGCCATCCGGTATCGTGTGCAGGCCTCCAAGGCCGCGCCGCTTCTGGAATTCGCCGCGCGCGCTCCGCAGCTTCCCGTGGACTTGCGCGATGACTTCACAAGCTTTTTCGACGAGTGCCTGGTCCGCGCCGTGGAACTTCGCTTGCGCCACTTGTCTCCCGTGGAATTGTCCGCGGCCATCGATCAGGCGGAGGGAAGCGGCTACGTTCTCATCCGTCCGATTTATGCGGGGCTTTCGGGATTTGAAAAATCGGAACCGGCCATGGGGTATTACCTTCCCGATTTGATCAAAGGAATTAATGTGG
>DATAPT010000525.1:0-1702 GCA_036265065.1 Candidatus Acidiferrales bacterium
TTGACCTTGGTTCCGGAGATGGTCCACACGTGCGACAACGAAACCAACTGCACGCGTGTCGGGGTGAAGGTATTAAATCCAGGCAGCTGGCCACCGCTGGCGGTGAGCGCGAGCGGAAACGCCTGCGAGCTGTCACCAAAGAAATAGCGGCCGGTCAGCAGATTGCGCGAATTAATATTCTGATCGATCTTCGCGATCATGCTGTCGACTCGGTTGTAAGACGGCGAGATTACCGAGGCATTGAAACTGCTGTTGTTGGCAAGATTTGGCGCGGGCCAGGGATGATGCGCGATAAGCTGCTGAATTACAGGGTTCGTAGCATCGCTAGGCGCGAGCGAACCATCCGGTGCGCTGCCCGTCGGGACACTGGCCAGTGTCACCACGCCAACTCTTTCGCGTTGCCCTTCGTAATTCACGTAGAAAAATGTTTTGTCTTTGATGATCGGGCCGCCCAGTGACGCGCCGAACTGATTGTTATGGAACTGGGCCTTGGGCGAAGAAGAGGGGTTGAAATAGTTGCGGGCGTCGAGTGCGTTATTGCGGAAATATTCAATCGCCGAACCATGCAAAGTATTCGTGCCGCTCTTCGTGACGATGTTGATCGCCGCGCCGGCATTTCTCCCGTACTCCGGCATAAAGTTGGAGGCAATCTGGGTCTCTTGAATTGCATCCACGGGAAGAATGGTGGCCGGAGTACCGAATACGCCCGCTTCGTTAATTGCGGGATCATTGCGGTATCCGTCATTCATGTCAGTGCCGTCGAGCAGGAAATTGTTCGACCTGCCGCGCGCACCATTCATGGAAAAAATTCCGTACGATCCTGGCGAATCCGTGATCTGGTCAGGCGAACCCGCAACTCCGGGAGTGAGAAAAATCATCTTCTGGAAATCGCGGCCATTCAGCGGCAAGTTTTTTGCCTCGCTCGCGGTGAACGTAGTTCCCAGTGTGTCGGTCGTGGTTTCAACCTGCGGTAGCGATTCGGCCGAAACGTTCACGGTGTCGGAGGCCATTCCTGTTTTCAGCGCAATATCGACGCGCTTTTCAGCCCCCACTTGCAGCGGCAAACCACTGGTAACGGACTTTTGAAATCCGCTCTGCGTGACCGTCACCGTGTAGGTCCCAATAGGCAACTCGGGGATCGTGTAGGTTCCGTCAGAACTAGTCTGCGTCGATCGCTGGAGGCCGGTGTCGATATTGCGCACCGTGACATCCGCGCCCGCAACTACCGCTCCCTGCGGATCGGTCACTGTTCCCAGGATCGTTCCGCGGAAGGTTTGTGCCAGCAATGACGTGGAGATCAGCAGGAACAGGACAATACCCGACCGCAGCTTCATAAGGCCCTCGCGAGTGCGATTTGATCGTTGGCACGGGATTGTAGCTCAGGTGAGCGTACGTCTTCCAGCAACAAAAAGCTGAGTGTCGGCGATCTGCTGCGCTGTTTACTGCGTGAGTCTCTGCATTAACGTTTTTTCGATCCGAGGCGTCGCGGTCGTATCAGGGCACGTCTTCAGACGTGCCGCCTTCGTGCCGGACCATGAAACGCGCTTCAGCGCGGCCACTGCTTTGATTCAGAAACGGGACAGGGGTTAAAGCCCGAACTTTCTCCGGCGCTGTACGGCACGTACCATCCGTTGATCCTCCGCGGTGACCTTCTGCGAAGATAATGCGGATTTGCTGGCCGTTTACACGTCTGAAGACGGTG